>NZ_JBPQTQ010000065.1:0-32212 GCF_051386415.1 Streptomyces sp. URMC 129 | reverse complement strand
CCGTCCCCGGCGAGCCACGTCCCGGCGGCGGCCCCGCCGAGCAGTCCGGCGCCGAGCACGAGGCAGACCACCGCGCCCTCACCGCCCGGGCCACCTCGGCCAGCCCCTCGACCCGCCTCGTCGGCGCGGTGGTCTGCCTCGTGCTCGGCGCCGGACTGCTCGGCGGGGCCGCCGCCGGGACGTGGCTCGCCGGGGACGGCGACGACCGCACGCCCGCGCAGGTCGCCTTCGACGAGGGCCGCGAGGTGTGGCGGGAGGTCCCCGTGGACGAGCTGTTCCCGCCCGAGATCACCGCCGAGAAGGCCGGGCCCGGCGGCGCCGACCGGCGCTGGCTGCGCGTCGCCGTCGCCCCCGACAGCGGCTGCGACGGGGCCTTCGACCCCCTGCTGACCGAGGTCCTCGCCCCCCTGGGCTGCCACCGCCTGGTCCGCGCCACGTACACCGACGACACCGGGACCAACGTGACCACGGTCGGGCTGCTCTTCACCGGGGCCGGCCCCGCCGCGATGACCGCCCTGAGCGAACGCCTCACCGGGGACGGCCTGGCCGCGCGGCCGGACCTGCTGCCCCGCACCCTCCCGGTGCCCGGCACCCCCGCCGAGGACTTCGGGGACGCCCAGCGCGGCTCCTGGACCATCGGGGTCGTCCCCGGACTGCCCGTCGTCGCCTACGCGGTCACCGGCTTCGCCGACGGCCGCGCCGTTCCCGAACCCGAGCCGGCCGCCGAGGCGACGGCCGACGGACACCACAGCACGATCGCGCTCGCCGGCCTCGGCCACGACGCCCAGGCCCTCGCGGACCAGGTGACGCGCGGCGTGCGCGTCGAGGCCGCCCGGCTGGCCCAGGAGCTCCGATGACCCCGCGCCGCGCACACCGCCCGCGCGCCCTGACCGCCGCCGTCGCCCTGGGAGCGCTGCTCGCCGCGGGCCCGCCGCTGGGGGCCGCGCCCGCGCACGCCGACTCCATACGCGACCAGCAGCAGTGGGCGCTCGACGCGATCAACGCCCCGGCCGCGTGGGAGACCACGCGCGGCGCCGGGGTGACGGTCGCCGTGCTGGACACCGGCGTCGACGCCTCCCACCCCGACCTGGCCGGCGCGGTGCTGGACGGCTGGGACTTCGTCGGCATGGGCGCCGAGCGCGGCGACCCCGAGTGGGCCGAGCACGGCACCGCGATGGCCGCCATCATCGCCGGGCGCGGACACGGCGCCGACCACGACGACGGCGTGCTGGGCGTCGCCCCCGAGGCGGAGATCCTGCCCGTCCGCGTGCTGCTGGAGGACGACGACCCGGACCGCGACGAGGCCCGTGAGACGCGCTCCGGCGCCCTCGCCGAGGGCATACGGTGGGCCGCCGACCAGGGCGCCGACGTCATCAACCTCTCGCTGGGCGACGACAGCGAGTCCGCACACCCCGACCCCGAGGAGGACGCGGCCGTCCGCTACGCGCTGTCCCGGGGCGCGGTGGTCGTCGCCTCCGCGGGGAACGGCGGCGAGAACGGCAACCCCGTCTCCTACCCGGCCGGTTACCCCGGCGTGATCGCGGTCACGGCCGTGGACCGCGGCGGCAGCCCCGCCGAGTTCTCCACCCGCCGCTGGTACGCCACCCTCAGCGCGCCGGGCAAGGACGTCATCGTGGCCGACCCCGACCGGGACTACTACACGGGCTGGGGCACCTCGGCCGCGGCGGCCTTCGTCTCCGGCTCGGCCGCGCTGCTGTGCGCCGCGTACCCCGACCTCTCCCCGGCCCAGGTGCGGCAGCTGCTGACGGAGACCGCGCAGAACCCGCCGGAGGGCGGGCGCGACGACGCCCTGGGCAGCGGCGTGGTCGACCCGGCGGCGGCACTGGAGGCGGCGGCGGAGCTGGCCGCCTCGGACGCGGCGCCTGCGGCGGAGAGCTACCCGGGGGACTATTTCGGTCCGGGGCCGCGCGCCGTCGAGTCCGGCGCGGGCGGCGCGGCGTGGCTCGCGCCCGTGGCGGGCGCGCTGGGCGTGCTGCTGCTCGGCGCCGCGGTGGCGCTGGTCGGCGGGACGGCCCGCCTGCGGCGGGGGATCAGACGCCCGGCCGCTGGGCGCCCGGGAGTCCCGTACTGACGGCCTCGACTGCCTCGACCGCCGCGACGGCGGCGGCCTCCACGGCGGCTATGCCGTCGGCCTGCGTGAGGTGGCCGTCGGAGAGAACGGCGATCAGGTACTCCTGGCCCCCCGAGGTGACGCGGCCGACGCTGTTGACGTCCCACAGGCCGGTCCGCGTCCGCGGCAGCCAGCCGTTCTTCAGCTCGAACTCCCCGTCGGCCGCCGCCGATATCCCCCACCGCTGGCCGGGCACCACCCCGGCCATCAGCTCCTGCACATAGGCCCGCGACGCGGGCTCCAGCGGCGAGTCGTCGCCGTAGACCGCCCGCAGCAGGGCTATCTGGTCCGCGCTCGTGGTCTGGGTCAGGCCCCAGTGGCCGTCAGCACCGCCGGTGGTCCCGGTCAGGCCGAGCCGTTCGTTGGCCGCCTCCAGACCCGCCGCGCCGCCTATGGACCGCCACAGCTCGTCGGCCGCCGCGTTGTCGCTGTTCCGGATCATGACCTCGGCGGCGCGCCGCTCCGCCGCGGTCAACTCCCGCCCCTCGTCCTGTGCCTGGAGCAGCAGGGCGGCGAGGATGTTCACCTTGGCGACGCTGGCCGTGTCGTACCGGTCGTCCCCGAACGCGGCGCTCGCGCCGGTCTCCAGCGAGACGACGGCGACGGACAGCCGGGTGTCGCCCCTGGCCACCAGCGGCGCGACGGCCTCGGCCAGCAGGGCGTTGGCGACGGACGGCGGCTGGAGGGAGTCCGGCGCGGCGCCGGCCCGTTCCCACACCGGCGGCAGACCCGGCGCCGTCGCGCCGGTCGCGTCCCGCGCGGACCCCGCGGCGTCGGACGGCAACGGGGACGGTCCCCTGTCCCCGGCGGCCAGAGCGGCCAACAGCGTGGTGGCGAGCGCCGTGTTCACGACCAGGGCGGGGCGGGACCGCCGCGGCAAACTCATGATCAGCACGTTATCTCTCCGTAGTGCCATAGTCATCGCCTGTTGAATGAAGAACACGTAACAGTCGGTGAGGAGAAGCACGTTCCGGGCGCGCCGTACCGCCAGGACGCGCGGGATACCCTCGACGGGTGGCGCTCAAGAACATCCCGCGGCCCGCCTTCGCGGACGACGACGGAACGGCGGATCCCGCGCTCGCGCGGGCGCTCGCGGAGTGGTCGCGCGACCCGGCGGCCGAGCCCCGGATCGTGGCGGCGCTCGCCGGCGCCCGGCTCCTCGTCCCCGTCGTCGCCGTCCTCGGCGAGGCGGACACCGGCCCGGACGGGCTGCGCCGCGAGAAGAGCAGCGACATGGCGGTGCTCACCCTGGCCCTGCCGGACGGCCGGCGCGCGCTGCCGGTCTTCACCGCCACCGCCACCCTGGCCCGCTGGCGCCCCGACGCGCGCCCGGTCGCGGTCACCACCGAGCAGGCGCTGCGCGCCGCCGTCCAGGAGAACGCGGGCGCCCTCGTCCTCGACGTGGCCGGGCCGGTCACCTACGAACTGGCCGGCACCGCCCTGCGGGCCGTCGCGGCCGGCGGCGACCCGGCCTCCCACCCGGCCGTGGTGCGGGCCGTGCGCGACCTGCTGCGGGCCGAGCCCGCGGTGACCGCCGCCCACCTCGTCCCCGGGGGCGAGGCCGACGGCACCCTGGCCCTGCTCCTCGACCCCGCCGCCGATGCCCAGGCCGCGGCCGGCCGCCTCGCCCGCGCCCTGGCCGCCGACGAAACGCTCCGCACCCACCTGGTCCGCGGCCTCACCCTGGCGGTGCTCCCGCCCACGACCGCCCTGCCCGGCACCCCGACCTACCGCCGCTGATCCCGCCGACGGGACGGGCCGCCCGCCACCCGAGCGGCGCGGTCCGGAGTGCGGGCCCCGCGCGGCTGGCGAAGACTGCGAGGCAAGTCACCCGTCAGGCACTGGAGGGCGCATGACCAGCGAGAGGCCCGCCGGCATCGACCTGCCCCCGCTCGCCGCGGAGGCGATCGGCACCCTGGTGCTCGTCTTCTTCGGCGTCGGCTCCGCCGTGCTGGCCGGCGAGTACATCGGCACCCTCGGCATCGCGCTCTGCTTCGCCTTCACGCTCCTGGCGCTCGCCCACGTCTTCGGGCCGCTCTCCGGCGCCCACGTCAACCCGGCCGTGACCCTCGGCACGCTGCTCGCCGGCCGGATGGACCCACGCACCGCCGGGCTGTACTGGGCGGCCCAGTTCGCCGGGGCCGTCGTCGGGGCCGCGCTGCTCTTCCTGGTGGCCCACCAGGTGCCCGGCCTGGAGACGAACGACGCCTTCGGCACCAACGGCTACGACGACCGCTCCGCCGTCGGCCTGTCCATCGGCGGCTCCTTCGTCACCGAGGCGATGCTGACGTTCCTGCTCGTCTTCGTGTTCCTGTCGGTGACCCGCGGGATCACCCTGCGCGGTCTGGACGGGGTGCCCTTCGGGCTGGCGCTGGGCGCCGTCAGCCTGATCGGTGTCCCGCTGACCGGCGCCTCGGTCAACCCGGCGCGCAGCCTCGGCCCGGCCCTCTTCGCGGGCGGGGACGCGCTGGCGCAGCTCTGGCTGTTCATCCTCGCGCCCCTGGTCGGCGCCGCGCTCGCGGTGCTGGTGCACCATGTCGTCCTGGCGCCGCCCGAGGTCAGCCGTGAACGGGACCGGTGAACTTCTCGCCCGGGCCCTCGCCCGGCGGGTCCGGCACCGGGGACGCCTCACGGAAGGCGAGTTGCAGGGACTTCAGGCCGTCCCGCAGGGGGGCCGCGTGGTAGGAGCCCACCTCGGTCGCGCCGGCTGTCACCAGCCCGGCCAGCGCCGTGATCAGCTTGCGGGCCTCGTCGAGGTCCTTGTGCCGTTCGCCGTCCTCGGCCAGCCCCAGGTTGACCGCGGCGGAACTCATCAAGTGCACCGCGACCGTGGTGATCAGCTCGACCGCGGGCACGTCCGCGATGTCCCTGGTCATGCCGCCGATGTCGTCACTCGTGTCGCTCATGGCGCCCAGACTATGCCGGGCGGGCGACCGGGTGACATCGCGGGTGGCGCCCGGCCGGCGCGCGGCGTGCGGCCTTGTGCGGCTGATGTACCATGGAAGACGACCGGCCGGACACCCATGTGCTCCGGCCCGCAAGTGGAGGGCTCCGCACTCCCACCTGATCGTCCCACGGGTCGGCAGGTCACTGGTCAGGCTGCGCCCCGTGGTGACACCGCGGCGGTGCTCCCGGTCTCGTGGAGCCCCGCCTGTGTGCCGTCCGGGGCGTTTTTTGACGCCGCCGTACGGCGGTCCACATGACCTATCCAGCGCGGCTGTCCGCCAGACATCCGCGCGGCGCAACCGAGGAGGCCCCATCAGCGCCGAACCCCGCATCAACGACCGGATCCGCGTCCCCGAGGTGCGACTCGTCGGTCCCAGTGGCGAGCAGGTCGGCATCGTGCCGCTTGCCAAGGCCCTGGAGCTCGCCCAGGAGTACGACCTGGACCTGGTGGAGGTCGCGGCCAACGCCCGCCCGCCGGTGTGCAAGCTCATGGACTACGGGAAGTTCAAGTACGAGTCGGCCATGAAGGCCCGTGAGGCGCGCAAGAATCAGGCGCACACGGTCATCAAGGAGATGAAGCTCCGGCCGAAGATCGATCCGCACGACTACGACACCAAGAAGGGTCATGTCGTCCGGTTCCTGAAGCAGGGGGACAAGGTCAAGATCACGATCATGTTCCGCGGCCGTGAGCAGTCCCGCCCCGAGCTGGGCTTCCGACTGCTCCAGCGGCTCGCCGAGGACGTCCAGGATCTGGGCTTTGTCGAGTCCAACCCCAAGCAGGACGGCCGGAACATGATCATGGTCCTCGGTCCGCACAAGAAGAAGACCGAGGCGATGGCGGAGGCACGGGAGGCGCAGGCCGCCCGGAAGGCCGAGCGTCAGCATCAGCAGGAAGCCGAGCGCCAGCAGGAAGCTGAGCGCCAGCAGGGGAGGGCCTCGGCCTGACGGCCGGACAGCCGCCCCCGCGGGCACAGGACAGCGAAGAGGACGAGGAGAGTACGGCGACATGCCGAAGAACAAGACGCACACCGGTGCCGGTAAGCGCTTCAGGATCACTGGCTCGGGCAAGGTGATGCGCCAGCGCGCCGGTCGCCGTCACTACCTGGAGCACAAGCCGTCGACGCTGACCCGTCGCCTCGCCGGCACCACGGAGACGGCTCCGGCCGACGCCAAGAGGATCAAGAAGCTTCTCGGCAAGTGACCCGGCCGCGACCGCCCGCCGCCCCCCGGCGGCGGTCGCCCGACAGCCGACCGGACCCCCATCCGTTCCGGGCCGCGTGACGACCCCGCGGCCCCGCAACAAGGAGTACAACACGTGGCACGCGTCAAGCGGGCAGTCAACGCCCACAAGAAGCGCAGGGCGATTCTCGAGCAGGCCAGCGGCTACCGCGGCCAGCGCTCCCGGCTGTACCGGAAGGCGAAGGAGCAGGTCACCCACTCCCTCGTCTACAACTACAACGACCGCAAGAAGCGCAAGGGCGACTTCCGGCAGCTCTGGATCCAGCGCATCAACGCCGCCGCCCGCGCCAACGGCGTCACCTACAACCGGTTCATCCAGGGCCTGAAGGCCGCCGAGATCGAGGTGGACCGCAAGATGCTCGCCGAGCTGGCGGTCAACGACCCGAACGCGTTCGCCGTGCTGGTCGAGACGGCCCAGAAGGCGCTGCCGAGCGACGTCAACGCGCCGAAGGCCGCCGCCTGAGCGACGTCCCCGACGTCCCGGCGCCCCCGGACCCGCAGGCCGACGTGCCTGCGGGTCCGGCGTTTCCCCCGCAGTCCGACGACCGCCGCCGCACGGAAGTGAGCCGTCCCCCATGGGCCCCGCCGCCGAGCTGACCTCCCCGCGCTCCCCGCGCGCCGTCGCCGCGAGGCGGCTGGCCCGCCGCAGCTTCCGGGGCAAGGAGCGCAGGTTCCTCGCCGAGGGGCCGCAGGCGGTGCGGGAGGCCGTCGCCCACCGCGCCGACGGACACGCCACCCTGACGGAGCTCTTCGCCACCCCGGAGGCCGCCGAGCGGCACGCCGAGGTCGTCGAGGCGGCGCACGCGGCGGGCGCCCGGGTCCACCTGGCCAGCCCGGAGATCGTCGCGGACCTCTCGCAGACCGTCACCCCGCAGGGCCTCGTCGGCGTCTGCCGCTTCCTCGACCGCCCGCTCGCCGAGATCCTCGCGGCCCGGCCCCGGCTGGTCGCCGTGCTCGCGCACGTCCGCGACCCCGGCAACGCCGGCACCGTACTGCGCTGCGCCGACGCCGCCGGCGCCGACGCCGTGGTGCTCACCGACGCCTCCGTCGACCTCTACAACCCCAAGGCGGTCCGCGCCTCCGCCGGGAGCCTCTTCCACCTGCCCGTGGCCGTCGGCGTCCCCGTCGAGCAGGCCGTCCACGGCCTCGCCGACGCCGGGGTACGGGTGCTGGCCGCCGACGGCGGCGGCGACCGCGACCTGGACGACGAGCTGGACGCCGGACGCATGGGCGGCCCCACCGCCTGGCTCTTCGGCAACGAGGCGTGGGGGCTGCCCGAGACGACCCGCGCGCTCACCGACGCGGTCGTCCGCGTGCCCCTGCACGGCCGGGCCGAGAGCCTGAATCTCGCCACGGCCGCCGCCGTGTGCCTCTACGCCTCGGCCCGCGCCCAGCGCGCCCCCGGCGGCTGCCGCGCGGCGCGGTGACCGCCCCCGCCGGGGCGCATCGCACCTGGCGAGTACGAGTAGGCTGACGCGCACTGGGAGAGGGGCGAACGGGATGGACACCGCATCCGGCGCCGGGGAGTTGGACCTCCGGCCCGATGATCTTCCCGACGGACTGGTGGTCGCCGACCAGCGCGGCCTGGTCACGTGCTTCAACGCCGAGGCCGCGCGGCTCACCGGGGGGGAACCGGACGCCGCGCTCGGCCGCCCCATCGAGGACGTGCTCCCGCTGGAGGACCTCGACGGCCGCCGCTGGTGGCGGATCACCGACCCGTACCACGGCCTGGCCACCCGCTCCGGCCAGCCCGAGCGCAACCTGCTGCTGCCCGGCGGCCGGGAGGTGCTGGTCTCCGCCCGCTACGTCCGCACCCGGCCCGGCGGGCCCGTCCGCCGCCTGGTCGTCACCCTGCGCGGCACCGACGCCAGGAAGCGCACCGAGCGCAGCAACGCCGAGCTGATCGCCACCGTCGCCCACGAGTTGCGCTCCCCGCTCACCTCCGTCAAGGGCTTCACGGCCACCATGCTCGACAAGTGGGAGCGCTTCACCGACGAGCAGAAGCGGCTCATGCTCCAGACCGTCGACGGCGACGCCGACCGCGTCACCCGCCTCATCACCGAACTGCTCGACGTCTCCCGCATCGACTCCGGCCGCCTGGAGATCCGCCGCCAGCCGGTCCGGCTGGACGAGGCCGTGCGCCGCCACGTGGAGGCGCTGGTCAACGGCGGCTGCCCGGCCGACCGCTTCGACCTGCGCGTCGCCGGCCCGCTGCCCGGCCTGTGGGCCGACCCCGACAAGATCGACCAGGTGCTGGTCAACCTCCTGGAAAACGCGGTGCGGCACGGCGCCGGAACCGTCACCATCGAGATGGACCGCGTACCGCCGGGCAGAACGCGACAGGAAGGCATGTCCGTGACCGTGAGCGACGAAGGCCCCGGCATCCCCGAGGAGGCGATGCACCGGGTCTTCACGCGTTTCTGGCGCGGCAGCGACCGCGGCGGCACGGGGCTCGGCCTCTACATCGTCAAGGGCATCGTCGAGGCCCACGGCGGCACGGTCACCGTCGGCAGGTCCGCGGGGGGCGGCGCCCGGTTCCGATTTATCCTGCCCGCGGGCACCCCGGCGTTCCTCTCCTGACGCCGCCCGGCAGGTCCCGCGGGCTCCCACCGCGTACGTTCAGCCATGTGCGCCCCCGTAGACTCGGTCCCGGGCACCCCGGGGCGCGCAGCGGGGCGCAAGCCAATCGGAAGCACGGGAAGAGATGTCGGCACCCAACAAGTCGTACGACCCTGTCGAGGTCGAGGCACTGAAACCGGAAGAGATCGACCGCGTGCGGAACGAGGCGCTCGCGGCGATCGCCGCCGCGGACAGCCTCGACGCGCTGCGCGAGGTCAAGGTCGCGCACGCCGGCGACCGGTCCCCCCTCGCCCTGGCCAACCGCGAGATCGGCGCCCTGCCGCCGCACGCCAAGGCGGACGCGGGCAAGCGGGTCGGCCAGGCCAGGGGCGCGGTCAGCAAGGCGCTCGCGGCCCGCCAGGAGGAGCTGGAGGCGGAGCGCGACGAGCGTGTCCTGGTCGAGGAGGCGGTGGACGTCACCCTGCCGCACGACCGGATCCCGCCCGGCGCCCGCCACCCGCTGACCACCCTGTCCGAGCGGATCGAGGACATCTTCGTGGCCATGGGCTACGAGGTCGCCGAGGGCCCCGAGGTCGAGGCCGAGTGGTTCAACTTCGACGCGCTCAACCTGGGCCCGGACCACCCGGCCCGCTCCACCCACGACACGTTCTTCGTCGAGGGCGCCCAGGGCGGGGCCGCGGAGGCCGAGCTGGTGCTGCGCACGCACACCTCCCCGGTGCAGATCCGGTCGATGCTGGAGCGCACCCCGCCCATCTACGTCGTCTGTCCCGGCCGCGTGTACCGCACCGACGAACTGGACGCCACCCACACGCCCGTCTTCAGCCAGGTCGAGCTGCTCGCCGTGGACGAGGGACTGACCATGGCCGACCTCAAGGGCACCCTCGACCACATGGTCCAGGCGCTGTTCGGCGGCGAGGGCATGCGGACCCGGCTGCGCCCCGACTACTTCCCGTTCACCGAGCCGTCCGCCGAGATGGACATGGTCTGCTTCCGCTGCCGCGGCGAGTCCGTGGGGAACCCGGACCGGCCCTGCCGGACCTGTTCCAGCGAGGGCTGGATCGAGCTGGGCGGCTGCGGCATGGTCAACCCCCGGGTGCTCGTGGCGTGCGGCATCGACCCCGCGAAGTACAGCGGATTCGCGTTCGGCTTCGGCATCGAGCGGATGCTGATGTTCCGTCACAACGTCGAGGACATGCGAGACATGATCGAGGGTGACGTGCGGTTCACCCGGCCGTTCGGGATGGAGATCTGATGCGCGTCCCGCTTTCCTGGCTGCGCGAATACGTCGACCTGCCTGCCGAAGTGACGGGCCGTGAGGTGGCGACCCGGCTGATCGCCGCCGGCCTGGAGGTCGAGACCGTCGAGCGGCTCGGCGCCGACATCACCGGGCCTCTCGTGGTCGGCAAGGTTCTGGCGATCGAGGAGCTGACCGGGTTCAAGAAGCCCATCCGGTACTGCCAGGTGGACGTCGGCGCCGCCAACGGCACCGGCGAGCCGCAGAACGTCATCTGCGGCGCGACCAACTTCCGCGTCGGCGACAAGGTCGTCGTCGTGCTGCCCGGCGGCGTCCTGCCCGGCGGCTTCGCGATCTCCGCGCGGCCGACCTACGGCAAGGTGTCCGAGGGCATGATCTGCTCGGCGCGCGAGCTGGGCATCGGTGACGACCACGGCGGCATCATCGTGCTGCCGCCCGAGCACGAGGCCGGCACCGACGCCATCGAGCTGCTCGAACTGGTCGACGAGGTGCTGGACATCGCCGTCAACCCCGACCGCGGGTACTGCCTGTCGCTGCGCGGCGTGGCGCGCGAGACCGCGACCGCCTTCGGGCTGCCGCTGCGCGACCCGGCGCTGCTCGACGTGCCCGCGGCCACCGCGGACGGCTTCCCCGTCGAGGTCGCGGACCCGGCGGCCTGCGACCGTTTCGTGGCCAGGACCGTCACCGGGCTGCGGCCCGAGGCGCACTCCCCGATCTGGCTCCAGCGGCGGCTGCAGAAGGCCGGCATGCGGCCGATCTCGCTCGCCGTCGACATCACCAACTACGTGATGCTGGAGATCGGCCAGCCGCTGCACGCGTACGACCGGTCCCGGCTGACCGGTCCCCTCGGGGTCCGGCGCGCCGAGCCGGGCGAGAAGCTGACCACCCTCGACGGCGTGCAGCGGGCCCTCGACCCCGAGGACCTGCTGATCACCGACAGCGGCGGGCCCGTCGGCCTGGCCGGGGTGATGGGCGGCGCCGACACGGAGATCGCGGACGCCGCCGAGGAGCCCGGGGCGGGCGTCACCGGCGGCACCACCGAGATCGTCGTCGAGGCGGCACACTTCGACCCGGTGACCGTGGCCCGCGCCGCCCGCCGGCACAAGCTGCACAGCGAGGCGGCCCGCCGCTTCGAGCGGGGCGTCGACCCGGAGGCCGCCGCCGCGGCGGCGCAGCGCGCGGTCGACCTGCTGGTGCTGCTCGGCGGCGGCACCGCCGACCCGGGCGTCACCGAGGTCACGGCCCCCGTCGCCCCGCGCGTCATCGTCATCCCGGCCGACCACCCCGACCGGGTGGCGGGCGTGGTGTACGGACGCGAGACGGTGGTGCGGCGGCTGCAGGAGATCGGCTGCGCCGTCACCGGCACCGACGAGCTGACCGTCACCCCGCCGAGCTGGCGCCCCGACCTGGCCGAGCCCAACGACCTGGCCGAGGAGGTCATCCGGCTGGAGGGCTACGAGGCGCTGCCGTCCACGCTCCCGCGCCCGCCGGCCGGGCGCGGGCTGACCGGGCGGCAGCGGCTGCACCGGCGGGTGGGCCGCGCCCTGGCCGGCGCGGGATATGTCGAGGCGCCCACCTACCCGTTCGTCGGGCGGGCCGCCCTCGACGGTCTCGGCCTCCCGGCCGACGACGACCGCCGCCGCACGGTGCGCCTGGTCAACCCGCTCTCCGACGAGGAGCCCTCGCTGCGCACGACGCTGCTGCCGGGGCTGCTGGAGGCGCTGCGCCGCAACCACGGGCGCGGCGCCGGGGACATCGCCCTCTTCGAGACCGGTCTGGTCTTCCGCCCCACCGGCGAGGAGGAGGCCCCGGTGCGGCTGCCGGTCACCGGCCGCCCGACCGACGAGGAGATCGCGCGGCTCAACGCGTCGCTGCCCCGGCAGCCGCGCCGGGTCGCCGTCGCCCTCGCGGGGAACCGCGAGCAGGCGGGCTGGTGGGGCCCCGGCCGCCCGGCCGACTGGGCGGACGCCGTGGAGGCGGCCCGCACGGTTGCGTCGGCGGCGGGCGTGGAGCTGACGATCGAGAACGACCGGCACGCCCCGTGGCACCCGGGACGCTGCGCGGCGCTGTACGCGGTGGTGGACGACGTGAAGACGCTCGTCGGGCACGCCGGCGAGCTGCACCCGCGCGTCGTCAAGGCGCTCGGCCTGCCGGCCCGGACGTGTGCGATGGAGGCCGATCTCGACCTGCTGGAGCGGGCGGGCGCGGGACCGGTGAGCGCGCCGCGGATCTCGTCGTTCCCGGTGGCCACGCAGGACGTCGCCCTCGTCGTGGACGCGTCGGTCCCGGCGGCCGAGGTGGAGGCCGCGCTGCGCTCGGGAGCCGGGGAACTGCTGGAGTCGCTGCGGCTGTTCGACGTCTTCACCGGGGAGCAGCTCGGCGCGGGACGGAAGTCACTGGCGTACGCGCTGCGGTTCCGGGCCCCCGACCGCACCCTGACCGCCGAGGAGGCGTCGGCCGCCCGTGAGGCGGCGGTCGCCGCCGCGGTCGCGCACACCGGCGCGACGCTGCGCGGCGCGTAGCCGCCCTTCCGGGCCCGGCCGCCCGACCGCCGTCCCGCCCCGCCGACCGCGCGCCCGCGCCCGGGCGGGGGGGCGGACGCGCGTCCGGTGCCGGGCGGGTCAGCGCGCGGCGGGCAGGGCGGCGGCCCCGGCCGGGGTGGTCAGGGGGAACAGCAGGTCGCCGTGGCGGGCCAGCCGGGGTGGGACGTCGTTCAGGTGGAAGTCCAGCTCCGACGGGTCCGCGCACGCCTCGATCTCCTCCCACGTCACCGGCGCCGAGACCGTGGGCCGGGCGCGGGCGCGGACCGTGTAGGGCGTGGCCGTGGTCTTGCGGGCCGCGTTCTGGCTGTGGTCGATGAACACCCGGCCCGGCCGCAGACGGCGGGCCATCGCCGCGATCGCCAGGCCGGGCAGCGCTGCCGCCGCCTCGGTGGCCAGGGCCTTCGCGTACGCCGAGGCGTCCGCCGACGGCGCGGGCCGCAGCGCGCACAGCAGGTGCAGGCCCTTGGAGCCCGAGGTCTTCGCGTACGCCCTCAGGCCGTCGGCCGCCAGCCGGTCCCGCAGCCAGCGCGCCACCGTGCAGCAGTCCACGATGGTGGCGGGCGCCCCCGGGTCGAGGTCGAACACCAGCCGGTCCGCCATCCCGGGATCGGCGGCGCGCCACTGCGGGGTGTGGAACTCCACCACCAGGTTCGCCGCCCACGCCAGGGCCGCCAGGTCCTCGACGACCACCTGCCGCATCGTGCCGCCGCCCGAGCGGGGCACCTCCGCCGTCCTCACCCACTCGGGGGTGCCCGGCGGGACGTTCTTCGCGAAGAAGGTCTCGCCCTCCGGTCCGTCCGGGTAGCGCAGGAAGCTCAGCGGCCGGTCCCGCAGGTGGGGCAGGAGGGCGGCGCCGTTGGCGGCGTAGTAGTGGAGCAGCTCGCCCTTGGTCGTGCCGTCCGGGTAGAGGACCTTCTCCAGATTCGACAGCGTCAGACGACGCCCCTCCACGGTGACCACAGGCATACCCTGAGACTGGCACGAAAGGGGCAGATGATGCGAACGATATGGAAGGGCGTCATATCCTTTGGTCTGGTCACCATCCCCATCAAGGTCGTCGGCGCGACCGAGAACCACGCCGTCTCCTTCCGGCAGATCCACACCGCCGACGACGGGAAGATCCGCTACCGCAAGGTGTGCGAGCTGGACGGCGAGGAGCTGTCCGGGGACCAGATCGGCAAGGGGTACGAGACGGCGGACGGCACCGTCGTCCAGCTCACCGACGAGGACCTCGCCGCCCTGCCGCTGCCCACCGCCAGGACCGTCGACATCCTCGGCTTCGTGCCGGTGTCCAGCATCGACCCGTACCAGCTCGACCGCTCCTACTACCTGACCGCCGACACGGGCGCCGCCAAGCCGTACGTGCTGCTGCGCGAGGCGCTGCGGCGCGCGGACAAGGGCGCCATCGCCAAGCTCGCGATGCGCGGGCGCGAGACCCTCGCCCTGGTCCGCGCCCTGGAGGACGAGGACGTGCTCGGCATGCACACGCTGCTGTGGCCCGACGAGATCCGCCCCGCCGCCGGGCTGGCGCCCGCCGAGAAGGTCACCGTGCGGGACGCCGAACTGGATCTCGCCTACACCCTGATGGACACGCTCGGCGCGGTGGACATGTCCGAGCTGCACGACGAGTACCGGGAAGCCGTGGAGGCCCTGGTGGACGCCAAGCTCTCCGGGGCCGCGCCGGAACGGCCGGGGGAGGCCGTCCCGGTCGGCGGGAAGGTGGTGGACCTGATGGCGGCCCTGGAGGACAGCGTCCGCAGCGCCCGGCAGACGCGGGGCGAGGCCGGGGAGGGCGAGGAGGCCACCGTCACGCCGATCAAGAAGACGGCCGGGAAGGCGCCCCCGAAGAAGGCGCCCGCGAAGAAAGCCCCGGCGAAGAAGGCCGCCGCCGGGAAGACGGCGGCGGCGAAGAAGACGGCCGAGAAGAAGCCCGCGGAGGGGAAGACGGCGGCGAAGAAGAAGACGGCCGGCCGCAAGCGGGCGTCCTGACGAGCCGGACGACCGGTCCTAGCCGAGCCGGTCGTACGGGTAGAACCCGGTGCCCGTCTTCCGGCCGAGGTGGCCGGCGGCGACCATCCGCAGCAGCAGGGGCGGCGGGGCGTACAGCGGCTCCTTGTGCTCCGCGTACATCGACTCCGCGATCGACGCGACCGTGTCGAGGCCGATCAGGTCGGCCAGCTTCAGCGGGCCCAGGGGGTGGGCGCAGCCCAGCTCCATGCCGTTGTCGATGTCGTCGCGGCTCGCCGCGCCCGACTCGACCATGCGGATCGCCGCCAGGAGGTAGGGCACCAGCAGGGCGTTGACGACGAAGCCCGAACGGTCCCGGGCGCGGATGGCCTGCTTGCCCAGCACCCGCGTGACCAGCGACTCGGCCCGCCGCACGGTCTCCTCGGCGGTGGTCAGCGCCGGGACCAGCTCGACCAGGCGCTGCACCGGGGCCGGGTTGAAGAAGTGGACGCCCAGCACCTGGGAGGGGCGGGAGGTGGTCACGGCCAGGTTCACCAGCGGGATGGCCGAGGTGTTGGAGGCCAGGATGGCGTCGGGGCGGGTGACGACCCGGTCGAGGATCTGGAAGATCTCGCCCTTCACCCGCTCGTTCTCGATCACGGCCTCGATCACCAGATCGCGGTCGGCGAACTCGCCCAGGTCCGTGGTGAAGGTGATCCGGCCCAGGGCGGCGTCCCGCTCGGCCTCGGTGATCTTGCCGCGCCCGGCGGCCCTGCCGAGCGAGCCGGCCAGCCGGGTGCGGCCCAGCTCCAGGGCCTCGCCCGTGATCTCGGCCACCCGCACGTCCAGCCCGGCCCGCGCGCACACCTCGGCGATGCCGGAGCCCATCTGGCCGCAGCCGACGACCCCGACGCGTTCGATATCGGTCACACCCTGCACTTCGGCCCTCGATCCTTCGACCTCTGACTGATCGATCATTCGCCCTGTCGACGGTACCCCTGCCGCGGTGGTGCCGGGGCGCGCGGGGGCTCCGGTGCGGGACGCCTCGGGTCGGTGGGTTGTGTGGGGCGATGGTGTTGACTGGCCGGTATTCCCGCCGCACGGCGTGTCACGGAAGCGTCACGGCCAGGACTTCGTCACGCTGTGCCGGGCATGTGTGACGTAGAGAGATGACAGGGGGTCACCATGGGACGGATCAGCCGCAGGGGTCTGGCCGTCGCCGCCGTGGGTACGCTGGCCGGCGCGCTGACGCTCACCCAGGCGTCGGCGTCCGGGCCGCGACGCGGGCGGCCGGTGCCGGTGGGCGTGTCGGAGACGCGCGGGATGTGGATCGCCACCGTCGCGAACATCGACTGGCCGGACAAGACGGGCCTGTCCGCCGACGAGGGCCGGGCCGGGCTGGCCGCGCTGCTGGACGCGGCGGTCGAGCGGAGGCTGACGACCGTCTACTTCCAGGTGCGGCCGACCGCCGACGCGATGTGGCCGTCGCCGTACGAGCCGTGGTCCGAGTGGCTCACCGGCGAACAGGGGCGCGACCCCGGCTGGGACCCGCTGGACTTCGCGGTCACCGAGGCCCACGCACGCGGCCTGGCACTGCACGCCTGGTTCAACCCGTACCGCGTCGCCACGCACGACGACCCGGACCGGCTGACCGCGGACCACCCGGCGCGGCGGAACCCGGAGTGGGTGGTGCCCTACGGCGGGCGGCTGTACTACAACCCGGGCATCCCCGACGTGCGGGCGTTCGTCCAGGACGCGATGGCGCACGCGGTGGAGTCGTACGACATCGACGGCGTGCACTGGGACGACTACTTCTACCCGTATCCGGTGGCGGGCGAGGAGTTCGACGACGACGACGCCTTCGCGGAGTACGGCGGGGACTTCGACGACCGCGGCGACTGGCGGCGGCACAACATCGACCTGCTCGTGCAGGAGATGCGGGACCGGGTGCGGACGGCGAAGCCGGGGCTCCCGTTCGGTGTGAGCCCGTTCGCCGTCTGGCGCAACAAGGCGACGGACTCGCGCGGCTCCGACACCAACGCCGGGATCCAGACCTACGACGACCTGTACGCGGACGTGCGCACCTGGGTCACGGAGGGCTGGCTGGACTACGTGATCCCGCAGGCGTACTGGCACATCGGGAACGAGGCGGCCGACTACGAGAAGGTGATCGCGTGGTGGGCGGACGTCGCCGACGGCACCGGCGTCGACCTGTACATCGGCGAGGCCCTCTACAAGGCGGGCGACCCGGCGCAGGACGAGGCGTGGCAGGACCCGGCCGAGCTGTCCCGCCACCTGACGCTGTGCGGCGAGTATCCGCAGATCGGCGGCAACGTCTTCTACTCGGCCAGCCAGGTCGTCTCCGACCCGATCGGCGCGATGTCGCGGGTCGTCGAGGACCACTACGCCACCACGGCGAAGCGGGGCGGCGAACCCCCGGTGCCGCCCGGACGCCCCGGAGCGCCGGAGTCACGCGGGCACCGGGAGGCCACCTCCTGAATCGTCGCCCGTCCGGGCCGGGCCTGTCCGCGGGCGGAGAAGCCCGGGCCCCGGCGGTGCCGTGGGGCCTGGGTGCCGTCGTGGGTGGCCCCCTGGGTGGTTCCGGGGGGCCGGTGGCTCAGCGGCGGCGCTTTCCGGCCGGAGTGACCGTGGAGTCGGGGCCGGGGGAGACCACGCTCTCGTGGCCGTCCTCGGAGCGCACCCGGTAGGGCGGCTCGCCGTTCGGGCCGAGCACTTCCACGATCTCGGTCACACGGTCGGGCTGTCCCACGGTCCTGCCGTGGGTCACGACCCGGTCGCCGGTCTTGGCTCGCATCAGGAGTGCCTCCTGTCGCCTCGTGCGGTGCTGTACGTCACCCCTCTTCCCAGAGTACGGCCGCCCGTGACGCCCCGCTTCGTGTGCATGCGGTGTGGAAGGTGTCCCATGGGCTCTTTACGCCGCGGTGGTGGTGTTGCTATTCGCATGCTCGTACGATCGCGCCATGCTGGTCACGCTCATCGCCGCAGCCCGCGGCACATCGGTTCTCGATGCGCGTTTCGGTGATGACCGGCCCCTGGACGTCGCGGGCTGGCAGGCGCTGGAGCGGGCGGTCCCGGTGCTGATGCCGCTGGCCGCCGCGGAGCTGCGCTACTGCTCGCCGACGCTGTCCAGCCGGCAGACGGGCGACGCCCTGGGGCTCCAGCCGCTGGCCCAGCTGGCGCTGCGCGAGTGCGACATGGGGCGCTGGCAGGGCATGACCCTGCGGGAGGTCGCCTTCCGCGAGCCCGGGGCCGTGGACGCCTGGTTCGCGGATCCCCGGTCGGCGCCGCACGGCGGGGAGCCGCTGCTGGCGTTCGTCTCCCGCATCGGTGCCTGGCTGGACACCCGGCCCCTGGAGGGCGACGGCCGGATCGTCGCCGTCACCGAGTCCTCGGTGATCCGCGCGGCCATGCTCTACGCGCTCAAGGCGCCCCCGCAGTCGTTCTGGCGCACCGAGGTGCACCCGCTGTCCGTGGTCAGTCTGAGCGGCTGCCGGGGGCGGTGGAGCCTGTGCCTCGGATGAGATCAACGCGCGTCAACGAGCCGTCAGGCCGGGCAACGGTGCGGGGCCCGGCGGCGGTTGGCATGCTTGGCCCATGACGACGAGGACCGGACAGGACGAAGCGATCGTGGTGGGGGCCGGTCCGAACGGGCTGGCCGCCGCCGTCACCCTCGCCGGGCACGGCCTGCGGGTGACCGTGCTGGAGGCGGCCGACGAGATCGGCGGCGGCACCCGCAGCGGTGAACTGAGCGTGCCGGGCGTGCTGTTTGACCACTGCTCCTCGACGCACATCATGGGCGCCGGCTCGCCGTTCTTCCGGTCGCTGGACCTGAAGCGGTACGGGCTGGAGTGGGCCTGGCCGGAGGTGGACCTGGCGCACCCGCTGGACGAGGGCGGCGGCGCCGGGGCGCTGTACCGGTCGGTCGAGGAGACAGCGGCCGGGCTGGGCGCGGACGGCCCGGCCTGGCGGCGGCTGTTCGGGCCGCTGGCCGCCGACGCCGAGGCGCTGACGGACGAGGTGATGCGTCCGATGCTGAAGGTACCCCGGCATCCGCTCCGCCTCGCCCGCTTCGGTCTGCGCGCCCTCCAGCCGGCGTCCCTGGTCGCCCGCCGCTTCCGCACCGCGCGGGCGCGGGCGCTGTTCGGCGGCGTGGCGGCGCACCTGTTCGGCCCGCTGGACCAGCCGGTCGGCGCCTCGGTCGGGCTGATGATCATCGCCGCCGGGCACCGGTTCGGGTGGCCCGTCGCCCGGGGCGGCTCCCGGGCCATCGCGGACGCGCTGGCCGCGATGCTCACCGAGGCGGGCGGCCGGATCGAGACCGGCGTCCGGGTCCGTTCCCTGGACGAACTGCCCCCGGCCGCGGCCGTGCTGCTCGACCTCGCCCCGGCCGCCGCCGCCGGGGTGATCGGCGACCGGCTGCCGCCGCGCGTCCGCCGCGCCTACACCCGCTTCCGGCACGGCCCCGGCGCGTTCAAACTCGACCTCGCGGTCGAGGGCGGCGTGCCCTGGCGCGACGAGGCGTGCCGCCGCGCGGGCACCCTGCACCTCGGCGGGACGTTCGAGCAGATCGCGCACGCCGAGGCGGAGATGAGCCGGGGCCGGATGCCGGAGCGGCCGTTCATGCTGATCTCCCAGCAGTACCTGGCCGACCCCGGCCGCTCCGCGGGGGACGTCCACCCCGTCTCGGCGTACGCGCACGTGCCGCACGGCTGGACGGGCGACGCGACGGAGGCGATGCTCGCCCAGTTCGAACGGTTCGCGCCCGGCACCCGCGAGCGGATCGTCGCGGCCGACACCATGTCGACCGCCGAGCTGGAGCGTGCCAACGCGAACTGCGTCGGCGGCGACATCGTCGGGGGCGCCAACACCGCCGCGCAGCTCACCCTGCGCCCGCGCGCCGCCCTCGACCCGTACCGCACGGGCGTCCCGGGCGTGTACCTGTGCTCGGCCGCCACCCCGCCCGGTGCGGGCGCGCACGGCATGAGCGGCCACAACGCGGCCCTCTCCGCGCTGCGCGCCCTCGGCATACGCCGCTGACCGCGCGCTGACCGTGCGCCCCGGGACGCGCCGGATACGTATACGCTCACTGTGACCGAGAGTTTTAGTCGGCGGATCGTGTGGTGCTGGGCTGAGCTGGGCCCCTGGCCGAGCCTGTTCGCACTACTCGACACCCGAAGGGTCTCTGCTGCCACCAGCGCCTGGTTTCGCGTGGGGGCGGATCTCAATTCTTGACGGCCTCCGCGACCTGCAGGGCGGCCTGGGCGGGCGTGAGGTGTGTGGTGTCAACGACCTCGGCCTCGCGGTGCAGCCACGTGCGGGCCGCCTCGGCGTAGGGCTCAAGGTACTTGAGGCGGAACGGGGAGTCAGGGCCAAGGACGGTGTCGCCCGCGATGCGCCCGCGGAGGGTGTCCTGGTCGGCATGGAGGACGAAGTGCCGAACCGGGATCGCATGCTGGGCGAGGCCCGAGCTGATCTCGCGCCAGTAGTCCTCAACCAGGATGGTCATGGGCATGATCAGAATGCCGCCGGTGTAGTCGAGTACGCGACGGGCGGTCTCGACTACGAGCGGCCGCCACGGCGGCCAGTCCTGGAAGTTGCCCGTCCAGGGCAGCCTCGGCGTGATGTCCATGAGCGTCTCGCCGACCTTCTCGGCGTCGAACACCCGCGAATCCGGGATCAGCTGCTGCACGAGTGCACTGGTCGTCGTCTTGCCTGAGCCGTGGGTGCCGTTGAGCCATACGATCACGAGATCCAACGGTAGCGCCGTGCGGGCCGCGGGAACGGGCACGGTAGAGCTCCGGAACGACTTCGGCGTTTCTCGGGGTGGTGCCAACCACCAAGATCAGGTGTCACTCGTTTCGCAAGGCCGCACACGCGGCGTGACGGGACCGAGATCCGCCGACCAGCGTTCTCGTCCGCCCACCAAAACTCTCGGTCGCGCTCACGCCCTGACCGGGCGGGGGACCGATTGCATAAAGCTGCCGTGCTACGTATAGTCATGCCATCACGCTTGAGGAGGCGATGGCGGTGCGCGCTGCGGTGGCGGGAGCCAGTGGCTATGCGGGAGGGGAGATCCTGCGGCTGCTGCTCCAGCATCCCCGGATAGAGATCGGCGCCCTCACGGGCAACGCGAACGCGGGCGAGCGCCTCGGCGCCCTCCAGCCCCAGCTCCTCCCGCTGGCCGACCGGGTGCTGGAGCCGACCACGCCCGAGGTGCTGGCCGGCCACGACGTCGTCTTCCTCGCCCTCCCGCACGGGCACTCCGCCGCCGTCGCGGAGAAGCTCGGCGACAGCGCGCTGGTCGTCGACTGCGGCGCCGACTTCCGGCTGCGGGACGCGGCGGACTGGGAGCGGTTCTACGGCTCCCCGCACGCGGGCGCCTGGCCCTACGGCCTTCCCGAGCTGCCCGGGGCCCGGGACGCCCTCAAGGGCTCCACCCGCGTCGCGGTGCCCGGGTGCTACCCCACCGCCGTCAGCTTGGCCCTCTTCCCCGCCTACGCCGCGCGCCTGATCGAGCCGGAGGCCGTGATCGTGGCCGCCTCCGGCACCTCGGGCGCCGGCCGGTCGCTCAAGCCGCACCTGCTGGGCAGCGAGGTCATGGGTGCCATGAGCCCGTACGGCGTCGGCGGCACGCACCGGCACACCCCCGAGATGATCCAGAACCTGTCGGCCGTCGCAGGCGAGCGCGTGACCGTCTCGTTCACCCCGACCCTCGCCCCCATGGCCCGGGGCATCCTGGCCACCTGCACCGCCCGGGTCCGGCCCGGCGTGACCGGGGCCGCGCTGCGCGAGGCGTACGCCGGGGCGCTGGCCGCCGAGCCGTTCGTCCGGCTGCTCCCGGAGGGCCAGTGGCCCACCACCGCCGCCGTGACCGGCTCCAACGCGGCCCTGATCCAGGTCGCGCTGGACGAGGCGGCCGGCCGTCTCGTCGCCATCAGCGCCATCGACAACCTCACCAAGGGCACCGCGGGCGGCGCGGTGCAGAGCATGAACATCGCCCTCGGCCTCCCGGAGGACGCGGGACTGACGACGATCGGAGTGGCTCCATGAGCGTCACCGCAGCACGGGGATTCACCGCGGCCGGTATCGCCGCCGGGATCAAGGACAGCGGCGGGCCCGACCTCGCGCTCGTCGTCAACCGGGGACCGCGCGCCGCCGCCGCCGGGGTCTTCACCAGCAACCGCGTCAAGGCCGCCCCCGTCGTCTGGTCCGAGCAGGTCCTCAGCGGCGGCCGGGTCACGGCCGTCGTCCTCAACTCCGGCGGCGCCAACGCCTGCACCGGCCCGCTCGGCTTCCAGGACACCCACGCCACCGCCGAGAAGGCCGCCGAGGTCCTCGGCACCAGCGCCGCCGAGGTGGCCGTCGCCTCCACCGGCCTCATCGGCATCCGGCTGCCGATGGACAAGCTGCTGCCGGGCATCGAGACGGCCGCCGGGGCGCTCTCCCCGGACGGCGGCGAGCAGGCCGCCATCGCCATCAAGACCACCGACACCGTCCACAAGACCGCCGTCGCCCAGGGCACCGGCTGGGTCGTGGGCGGCATGGCCAAGGGCGCGGGCATGCTCGCGCCCGGCCTGGCCACCATGCTCGTCGTCCTCACCACCGACGCCGACCTCGACGCCCCCGCCCTCGACCGGGCGCTGCGGGCCGCCACCCGGACCACGTTCGACCGGATCGACTCCGACGGCTGCATGTCCACCAACGACACGGTGCTGCTGCTGGCCTCCGGCGCCTCCGGCACCGTCCCCGGCGAGGCGGAGTTCGCCGAGGCGGTCCGCGCGGTCTGCGACGACCTGGCCCGGCAGCTCATCAAGGACGCCGAGGGCGCCTCCAAGGACATCCGCATCGAGGTCGTGGGCGCCGCCACCGAGGCCGACGCCGTCGAGGTGGGCCGCTCCATCGCCCGCAACAACCTCCTCAAGTGCGCCATCCACGGCGAGGACCCCAACTGGGGCCGGGTGCTCGCCGCCATCGGCACCACCGCCGCCGCCTTCGAGCCCGACCGGCTCAACGTCGCGATCAACGGCGTCTGGGTCTGCAAGAACGGCTCCGTCGGCGAGGACCGCGACCTGGTGGACATGCGGTACCGCGAGGTCGTCATCACCGCCGACCTGGCCGCGGGCGGCGAGTCCGCCGTGGTGTGGACGAACGACCTCACCGCCGACTACGTCCACGAGAACAGCGCCTACTCCTCCTGACGAGCCATCCGACGAATCCCAGCGAAAGCCGGTCATGACGGACAACCACGCATCAGGACCCGTGCCCACCGCCCGCAAGCACACCGCCCTGCCCAAGGCGCGCATCCTCATCGAGGCGCTGCCCTGGCTGACCCGCCACCACGGGAAGACCGTGGTCATCAAGTTCGGCGGGAACGCCATGGTGGACGACGCGCTGAAGGCCGCCTTCGCCCAGGACGTCGTCTTCCTCCGCCACGCCGGACTCCGCCCGGTGGTGGTGCACGGCGGCGGCCCGCAGATCAACGCCCAGCTCGAACGCCTCGGCCTCACCTCGGAGTTCAAGGCGGGCCTGCGCGTCACCACCGACGAGACCATGGAGGTGGTCCGGATGGTGCTGGCCGGTCAGGTGCAGCGCGAGCTGGTCGGCCTGCTCAACCGGCACGGTTCGTTCGCCGTGGGCATGACCGGCGAGGACGCCCGTCTGCTCTCGGCGACCAAGCGGTACACCACCGTTGACGGCGAGCGCGTCGACCTCGGCCGCGTCGGCGACATCACCGGCATCGACACCGGCGCCGTGCGGGCCCTGCTGGACGACGGCCGCATCCCGGTCATCTCCTCCATCGCCCGCAGTGCCGACGACGACCACGTCTACAACATCAACGCCGACACCGCCGCCGCCGCGCTGGCCGCCGCCCTGGGCGCCGAGACGCTCATGGTGCTGACCGACGTCGAGGGCCTGTACGCCGACTGGCCCGCCAGCGACGAGGTCATCAGCCGGCTGACGGAGAGCGAGCTGGAGAAGCTGCTGCCGGACCTGGCCAGCGGCATGGTGCCCAAGATGGAGGGCTGCCTGTACGCCGTCCGCAACGGCGTCCGCACCGCGCGCGTCATCGACGGGCGGGTCCCGCACTCCATCCTGCTGGAGATCTTCACCGACGAGGGAATCGGGACGATGGTCGTGCCCGACGCGGCCGGCAAGGGAGAGCCGACATGACCGCCGACACCACCGGCACCACTGGCACCACCGGCCCCGGCGCCCACGGCGCCACCGTGAGCAACGCGTCGCTGACCGCCCGCTGGCAGGGCGCCCTGATGGACAACTACGGCACGCCCCGGGTGCCGCTCACCCATGGCGAGGGCGCCCGGTTGTGGGACGCCGACGGCAAGGAGTACCTGGACTTCGTCGGCGGCATCGCCGTCACCTCCCTGGGCACCGGCCACCCGGCCGTCGTGCGCGCCGTGTCCGACCAGATCGCACTCCTCGGCCACGTCTCGAACCTCTTCGTGGCCGAGCCGCCCGTCGCCCTCGCCGAACGGCTCCTCGCCCTGGCCGGGCGCCCCGGCCGGGTCTACTTCTGCAACTCCGGCGCGGAGGCCGTCGAGGCCGCGTTCAAGATCGGCCGGCTGACCGGCCGCCGCCACATGGTCGCCACCCAGGGCGGCTTCCACGGCCGGACCATGGGCGCCCTCGCCCTGACCGGGCAGCCGAAGAAGCACGAGGGCTTCCTGCCGCTGCCCGGCGACGTCACCCACGTCCCGTACGGCGACGCCGAGGCACTGAGCGCCGCCGTCACCACCGACACCGCCCTGGTGATCGTGGAGCCCATCCAGGGCGAGAACGGGGTCGTCGTCCCGCCCGAGGGCTATCTCGCCGCCGCCCGGGAGATCACCCGCGCCACCGGCACGCTGCTCGTCCTGGACGAGGTGCAGACCGGCATCGGCCGGACGGGCCACTGGTTCGCCGGGCAGGCGCAGGGCGTCGAGGCCGACATCGTGACCCTCGCCAAGGGACTGGGGGCCGGACTCCCCATCGGCGCGACCATGGCGTTCGGCGAGGCTGCCCACCTGCTCACCCCGGGCGCCCACGGGTCCACCTTCGGCGGCAACCCCGTCGCCTGCGCCGCCGCGCTCGCCGTCCTGGACACCATCCAGTCCGAGGACCTGCTCCAGCGGGTCAAGGACGCGGGCGAGCGGCTGCGCGACGGCATCTGGAACCTGGGCCACCCGCTGGTCGACCGGGTCAGGGGCGCCGGACTGCTCCTCGGTATCGTGCTCACCGAGCCCCTGGCCCCGCAGGTGCAGCAGGCGGCTCAGGACGCCGGCCTCCTGGTGAACGCCGTCGCACCCGACGTGGTGCGGCTGGCCCCGCCACTGATCGTGGGCGACGGGGAAGTGGACGCCTTCCTCGCTGCTCTCCCCGGCGTTCTCGACACCGTGGACACGTCCGCCGGAGAACGATGACCACCGGGGAGAAAGCATGACCGACGAGCGGCACCCGGCCGGGCACGGCCCGGCCGTGCCCCAGACGCGGACGGCCCGGCACCGCCGGATCGTCGAGATCCTCAACAGACAGCCGGTGCGGTCCCAGAGCCAGCTCGCCAAGCTGCTCGCCGACGACGGGCTGAACGTCACGCAGGCCACGCTGAGCCGCGACCTCGACGAGCTGGGGGCGGTGAAGATCCGCAACACCGGGGGAGAGCTGATCTACGCCGTCCCCAGCGAGGGCGGCTTCCGCACCCCCAGGGTGCCGCTGGGGGAGTCCGCCAAGGAGGAGCGGATGGCCCGGCTGGCGGGGGAGCTGCTGATCTCGGCGGAGGCGTCCGCGAATCTGGTCGTGCTGCGCACCCCGCCGGGGGCCGCCCAGTTCCTCGCCTCGGCCATCGACCAGGCCGAGGTCCACGACATCCTGGGCACCATCGCCGGGGACGACACCCTGCTGCTGATCAGCCGGGACCCGACGGGGGGTCAGTCGCTGGCGGACCATCTGCTGCGGCTGGCGCAGAAGGAGAAGGAACAGCCGGAGGGCCACGAGGACTGACCCGCGGTGGCGGTGCCGGGCGCGGAGAAAGTGGCGCGGCGGGGCGAGCCGCCGCGTCTCCCGTGCCACCGGACCCACGCGCGGCGAGCGCCACGGGCCACGCCGCCACCCGCCACCCGTTCCCCGGACGCGGAGACGCCGGAGCCGACGCGAACCAGGTCTCCTCCGTCATGTGACGCGCCGTCGATCAGCCGCGCCTCCCGGGCGCCCGCGCGCCGCGCCACCCCGACCGGCCGCGTGGAGGCGGAGGAGCTGGCCGAGCCCACCACCGGCGGCGGCAGCCATCCGTGCCACCTGTGCCCCGGCCAGGATCCGGCCGGGGGCGTGCCCGGGGGTGCCGGTCACCTCCTCGTGCCCGGCGTGGCCGGTGAGCACGATCTCGTGGCCCGCGAGTGCGACGTTCCGTCTCCCGGCGCGCCTCCGCGTGCCCGGTCGGCGGGGGCCGTGGGCCGACAGCACCGCGACCGAGCCCCTGGGCACGTCGTCCGGTTCCGCCGCGCGAGCCCGGCCACCACGGGGTGTGGTGCGCGATCCGGCGGCGGCGTACGGGGACCGGGGGCCGCGGCGTTCCCGTCTCCGCCTCACGGTCCCGGCCGCGCGCTCGACCCCGGCGCGGAGGCCGCGCCCCCGGATCCCTCAGCGGTCCCGCCGTGCCGCGAGGCGGGCGAGCGCGGCCAGCGTTCCGGCGGCCCGGTCCGTCACGTCCGCCGCGCGCAGCGCGCCCAGGGCCAGCCGCAACTGCTCGCGGGCCGTCTCCTCCGCCCAGGCCCGGCCGCCCGCCTCCTCCACCAGCGCGGCCAGCCGGGCGGGCCCGGACGGATCCGGCGGCGCCGCGCCCTGCCGGTCCTCTCCGGCGTACGCCTCGGCCAGCCTGCGTCCGGCCTCGGTGCCGGAGTCCAGCGCGGCGACCACCGGCAGGGACTTCTTGCGGGCCGTCAGGTCGGCCCCGGCCGGTTTGCCGGTGACCGCCGGGTCGCCCCATATGCCCAGCAGGTCGTCCGCGAGCTGGAAGGCGATGCCGAGGTGGTTGCCGAAGCGCCGCAGCGCCTCGGTCCGCTCCGGGGAGCCACCGCCCCACAGGGCGCCCAGCGCGCACGAACAGGCCAGCAGCGCGGCCGTCTTGCGTTCCGTCATGGCCAGGCACTCGGCGAGCGTGACGTGGGTCCGCTCCTCGAAGCTGAGGTCGGCGTACTCGCCCTCGATGAGCTGGGTGGCGGCCTCGCTCAGCCAGCGGGCGCCGGTGACCGTGGCGGCCGGCGCGGGCTCCTCGGTCAGCACCCGGGCCGCGTGGATGAGCAGCGCGTCGCCCGCGAGCAGTGCGCTGGAGGAGCCGAACACCGTCCAGGCCGTGGGCCGGTGACGGCGCGTCGCGTCGCCGTCGAGGATGTCGTCGTGCAGCAGCGAGAAGTTGTGCACCAGTTCCACGGCGACGGCCGGGCGGAGCGCGGCCTCGGCCGGGGCGCCGACCGCCTCGGCGCAGGCGAAGACGAGCGCGGGGCGCAGGGCCTTGCCCGCGGGCGCGGTCTCCGGCCGGCCGGCGGCGTCGGTCCAGCCGAAGTGGTACGAGGCGACGCGCGCGATCGGCGCGGGCAGCCGCCGCACCCAGTCGCGCAGCGCCGGGTCCAGCAGGGCGCGGGCGCGGCGCAGGGCGTCCCGCGCGGTGCGCTGCTCGTCGGTCGTCTGGGGGAGGGTCGTCATGCGTCCACCCCCGGTCCGCCGGGCCGGGCGACGGCGGTCACCGCCGCGGTCGCGCCCGTGGTCGTCGGATCGGTGCTCGTCGGGCCTGTGGTCGTGGTGGCGGGGGCGGGCTTCGGCGGGTCGCTGAGCATGCGCACAGCTTGGCCGCCCCGCCCGGGTACTGGAACGGCGTGATCAGGGTCCGCCGCGCGCCCGCCCGCACCTCCATGCGCGGTGGATGATCCGGACACCGTGATTGACCAGGAGTTCCCTTCTGGCCAAAGGAGCGGCGGCGCGGGGCCCGGGACCCTCCTAATCACCCGTGTGGGTGACTCTCCGGTGACGTGCGCCCCCCGTCGCGAACAGGGTCCGCGGCGTCCCCTCGTATGTCAGGCCCAGCCGCTTCGCCACCGCGACGTCCGCCCGCGCGTCTCGCGCACCCGGTCGGTGAACGCGGTCGGCTCCGCCGCCCGCCAGGGCCGCGAGTCCCCCGGCTCGGTGCTGTCGCCGAGGGGGATGCCGGGCCCGGAGCCTCCGCTCGTGTGCTGCCCCGCCAGGGGCGACGATCACCTCATGCGGCGGGGAACGCGGTGGCGAAGGCGTGTCTGGCCGGGGACGGGTCGTGGCGGTCGAACACCGCGAAGACGATCCGGTCGAAGTGCCGGGCGAACCGTCCGGAGCCCGTCAGCAGCGTGTGGAACGCCCCGGCCACCACGGCCGGGTCGTTCCGGAAGACGCCGCAGCCCCACGCGCCCAGGACCAGCCGCCGGTAGCCGGTGACGGCGGCCACCTCCAGCACCCGCTCCGCGCGGGCCCGCACCGCCGCCGGGATCCCGGCCGCGCGCTCGGGCGTCCGCTCGGCGACGACCCCGGCGTTGGGTGCGGCCGAGGTGAGGAACCCGGCCTCGTACGGCTCGTCGAGCAGCACGCCCCGGTCGTCGCGGAAGACCGGCACGCCGGGGGAGTGGATCACGCGGTCGCTGTAGAACGGGTCGCCCGCCGCCCGGTGGGCCGCGTAGAACTCCGGTACCCGCAGCAGGCAGGTGTAGAGGGCGGAGGCCCGGCACAGGTCCTCCTCCTGCGCCTTGGCCCCCTTGAGGTACCCGCCGCCCGGGTTGCGGGCGGAGGCGAAGTTCAGCACGGCCACCGGCCCGCCGTCCGTCCCGGCCAGCCGGCGCGCCGCCGCCAGGCTGGTCTCCCCGGTCACCTCGAACGCCGTCCGCGCGCCCGACGCCCCCGACGCCCCCGGCGCCCCCGGCACGCGAGGCACCGGTTCCGGCCCGAACAGCGCGCTCCCGGCCGCGGCGCGCGCCACGGCCGCGCCGATCTCCACCCGGCCGCCGCCGGGCGCGGTGTACCACCCGGCGGCGACGATCCGCTCGTTCTCCGCGGCGGCCTCCCGCAGCCCCGGCCGCTCCCAGACACTCCGCACGCCGGTCACGCCCCGGGCGGCGCTGTCGGCGCTGTCGGCGCGGGCGGTGTCGGCGGCAGCGGCAGGGGCAGCGCCGGGAGGCCGTCGATGCTGGTCCCGTTGTGCGTGCGGGCGCGGAAATAGGCGTCCAGCGTCTCGTCCGTCTCGCGCGCGAAGCGCGAGGCGTGCAGCGGGCGGTCGCCCTCGTAGCTCAGATACGGCACGGCGAACCCGCAGGAGTCGCGGATGTGCTCGGCGGTCACCACGATGATCGCCCGCAGCCCGTGGTCGGCCGGGTCGATCGCGGGGAAGTGCGCCAGCAGCCCGTGCCAGCGCGGGTCGTCGCGGAAGACGGGCTCGCCGCGCCCGTGCACGCGCACGATCGCCGGCGGTCCGGAGAACGCGCACCACATGAGCGTGATGCGGCCGTTCTCCCGCAGGTGCGCGATGGTCTCGGCGTGGCTTCCCGCGAAGTCGAGATAGGCGACGGTGCGGTCGTCCAGCACCGCGAGGGAGCCGGTGAGGCCCTTGGGGGAGAGGTTCACGGTGCCGTCGCCCGCGAGCGGGGCGGTGGCGGTGAAGAAGACGCGCTGTTCCTCGATGAACGTCCTGAGCCGGCCGTCTATGCGCTCGTAACTCTTGCCCATGACAAGGAGTATCGCAGCGCCGCGCCCCTGGATTGACGAAACATGCGGAGGGCTGCATACTTATTCCAGTCAGTGCATGCATTCTAAGGAGACACCGTGACCCAGCGCGTCGTACTCGCCTACTCCGGCGGCCTGGACACCTCTGTCTGCATCGGCTGGATCGCCGAGGCGACCGGGGCGGAGGTCGTCGCCGTCGCCGTCGATGTCGGCCAGGGCGGCGAGAGCATGGATGTCATCCGCAAGCGCGCACTGGCCTGCGGCGCGGTCGAGGCCGAGGTCGTCGACGCCAAGGACGAGTTCGCCGACGAGTACTGCCTGCCGGCCATCAAGGCGAACGCCCTCTACATGGACCGGTATCCGCTGGTCTCCGCCCTCTCCCGGCCGGTGATCGTCAAGCACCTGGCCGCCACCGCCCGCAAGCACGGCGCGGACACCGTCGCCCATGGCTGCACCGGCAAGGGCAACGACCAGGTGCGGTTCGAGGCGGGCATCGCCTCCCTCGCCCCCGACCTGAAGTGCATCGCCCCCGTCCGGGACTACGCGATGACCCGCGACAAGGCCATCGCCTTCGCCGAGACCAAGGGCCTGCCGATCGCCACCACCAAGAAGTCGCCGTACTCCATCGACGCCAACGTCTTCGGCCGCGCCGTGGAGACGGGCTTCCTGGAGGACATCTGGAACGCGCCGATCGAGGACCTCTACGAGTACACGCAGAACCCGGCCACCCCCCGCGACCCCGACGAGGTCGTCATCACCTTCCGGCAGGGCGTCCCCGTGGCCATCGACGGCAAGGCCGTCACCATGCTCCAGGCCGTCCAGGAGCTGAACGAGCGGGCCGGCGCCCAGGGCGTGGGCCGCATCGACATGGTCGAGGACCGGCTCGTGGGCATCAAGTCCCGCGAGGTGTACGAGTCGCCCGGCGCCATCGCGCTGATCACCGCCCACCAGGAGCTGGAGAGCGTGACGGTCGAGCGCGAGCTCGCCCGCTACAAGCGGCAGGTCGAGCAGCGCTGGACCGAGCTGGTCTACGACGGCCTGTGGTTCTCCCCGCTCAAGCGGGCCCTGGACGGCTTCGTGAACGAGGCGAACGAGCACGTCAGCGGCGACATCCGGATGACCCTGCACGGCGGCCGGGCGGTCGTCACCGGCCGGCGGTCCGAGCAGTCGCTGTACGACTTCAACCTCGCGACCTACGACACCGGCGACACCTTCGACCAGTCCGCCTCCAAGGGCTTCATCGACATCTTCGCCATGTCCAGCAAGATCGCGGCCCGGCGGGACCTCGCCCAGTGACCCGGGACAGCCAGGACGGCCGGGACGGCCAGGACGTGCGCCTGTGGGGCGGCCGGTTCGCGCACGGACCGGCCGAGGCCCTGGAGAAGCTGAGCGCCTCCGTCCACTTCGACTGGCGGCTGGCCCCGTACGACATCGCCGGGTCCCGCGCCCACGCCCGCGTCCTGCACCGGGCCGGGCTGCTCACCGACGACGAGCTGAGCCGCATGACCGCGGGGCTGGACCGGCTCGCGGCCGACGTCGCGGACGGCTCGTTCACCGGCACCGTCGCCGACGAGGACGTGCACACCGCGCTCGAACGCGGCCTGCTGGAGCGGCTCGGCCCCGAGCTGGGCGGCAAGCTGCGGGCCGGCCGGTCGCGCAACGACCAGGTGGCCACCCTCTTCCGGATGTACCTGCGGGACCACGCGCGGATCATCGCCGGGCTGGTCGCGGACCTCCAGGAGGCGCTGATCGCCCTGGCCGACGCCCACCCGGGCGTCGCCATGCCCGGCCGGACCCACTTCCAGCACGCGCAGCCGGTGCTCTTCGCCCACCACGTCCTGGCCCACGTCCAGGCCCTGGCCCGGGACGCGGAGCGGCTGCGGCAGTGGGACGCGCGCACCGCCGTCTCGCCGTACGGCTCCGGCGCGCTGGCGGGCTCCTCGCTCGGCCTCGACCCGGAGGCGGTGGCGGCGGACCTCGGCTTCGAGGGCGGCTCCGCGGCCAACTCCATCGACGGCACCGCCTCCCGCGACTTCGCCGCCGAGTTCGCCTTCGTCACGGCGATGATCGGCGTGGACGTCTCGCGGATCGCGGAGGAGATCATCATCTGGAACACGAAGGAGTTCTCCTTCGTGACCCTGCACGACTCCTTCTCCACCGGCAGCTCGATCATGCCGCAGAAGAAGAACCCGGACATCGCGGAGCTGGCGCGCGGCAAGTCCGGCCGGCTCATCGGCAACCTGACGGGCCTCATGGCCACCCTCAAGGCCCTGCCGCTCGCCTACAACCGCGACCTCCAGGAGGACAAGGAGCCGGTCTTCGACTCCTGCGACCAACTGGAGGTGCTGCTCCCGGCGTTCACCGGCATGCTCGCCACCCTCACGGTCAATGCCGAGCGGATGGCGGAGCTGGCCCCGGCGGGCTTCTCCCTCGCCACCGACATCGCGGAGTGGCTGGTCAAGCGCGGCGTGCCGTTCCGGGTGGCGCACGAGGTCGCCGGCGAGTGCGTCAAGGTCTGCGAGGCGGAGGGCATCGAGCTGGACCGGCTCACCGACGAGCAGTTCGCGAAGATCTCCCCGCACCTCACGCCCGAGGTGCGCGGTGTGCTCACCGTGGAGGGCTCGCTGGCCGCCCGCGACGCGCGGGGCGGGACCGCGCCCACCGCGGTCGCCGTCCAGCTCGCCGAGGCGAAGGCCGACCTCTCCCGCCAGCGCGCCTGGGTGGCCGGCACCGCGCCCGCCGCACCCTAGTGTCCTGAGTCGGAGATTCGTCGGCAGTAGGTGGCGACCTTGTCGAGGATTTCGTCGGCGGTTTTGGTCCAGA
>NZ_JBPQTQ010000064.1:0-32287 GCF_051386415.1 Streptomyces sp. URMC 129 | reverse complement strand
CCCCGGGCCCGTTCCCCCGCACCCCGCCCGGTGGCGCGGCCAGGCTCGCCAGCCGGCCCGCCAGCCGCCGTTCCGCGCCCGGCCTGGCCGTCGCGGCGGCGAGCTTCTGCACCAGCAGCGCCACCCCGGCCAGCGCCGCGCCCGCCGCCATCAGCACCGGCACGAAGACGAACGTCCGCCCACCGGACCCACCAGACCCGCCGGACCCACCGGACCCGCCGTCCCCCTCCAGCCAGCGGAAACGGTGGCCCCGCGGGTCCGGCTCCCGCGCCTGCTCCAGCCGCCGCAGCACCGCCTCGGCGCGGGCGTCGGCGTCGTCCACCCGCCGTTGCAGCCGTCCCATCCGCCCCAGCAGTACCGAGGCCACCAGCAGCATCTCCATCACCAGCAGCAGCACCCCGCACATCAGCGCCCGCTGCCACTCCCACCGGTAGAGGTAGACGACGAGGTACAGCGCCGCGCCCCCGGCGGACATCCCGCCGAGGAGGTAGCCGACCCACGCCGCCGCCCGCATGGCCTCAGGTCACCGCTCCCGTGGTCCCGTCGACCGAGACCTCCGCGCCGGGCGGGAAACGGTCCAGGGCCCCGGCCACGCCCACCACGGTCGGCACCCGGTACTCGCGGGCCAGCACCGCCAGGTGCGACAGCACGCTGCCCGTCTCGGCCACCAGCCCGGCCAGGCCCGGCAGCTCGGGCGCCAGCGCCGGATCCAGCGACCGCACCACCAGCACCGCGCCCGGCGGGCGCTCGCCCGTGCCGTGCCAGGCCGTCCCGGTGCCGAAGCCGCCGCCCGCCGGCTGCCCGCCGCCCTCCGGCGCGCCGCGCCCGAGCCGCTCGGGAACGGGCCGCCCGTCCTCCCCGACCCGGAAGACGGCGGGCAGGGGCGGTGCGGGCGGGCGCGGCTCCCGGCCCGGCGGCGGGTCCGGCGGCAGCCCGCCGCCGTCCAGCGCCGCCGTCAGCTCCTCCCAGCGCAGCACGGACAGCCGGGTCAGCGCGTCCGGCCGCCCGGCCGCCGTCAGCCGCGCCGCGAACTCCCGTACCAGCCGAGCCTGCATCTCCTGCACCCACCGGATCCGCAGCCGCAGCGCCTCCCGCGTCGGCAGCGCCCCCACCCCGCGCGGCGCGCCGGTCCACCCGGTCCGCTCCGGCAGCCGCCGGCCCGCACCGCCCCCGCCGCTCACGCCGCCCGCGCCGCCCGCGAGCGACGGCGGCAGCAGCGCCAGCAGCACCGGATGCCGCGCGATCAGTTCCTCGTCGTCCGGCACCCGGCCGTCACCCGCCGGCGCCCGTACCTCGGCCAGCACGGCGAGCGCCTCCCCGGCGGCCGTCGAGCCCGATCCCGGCCCGAGCAGTGCCCCGGCCAGCGACTCCTGCGCGTGCAGCGCCGACAGCACCGCGCGCCCCCACGCCAGCGCCGTCAGCAGCTGTCCGCTGAGCATCGCGCCCGGCACCGGGAGTGCGGCCAGCTCCCGGTCCACGTCGGCCACCAGGTCGAGCGCGAGCAGCGGCAGCGCGGTGCGCAGCCGCCCGATCCGCCAGGCCGCCGTGGCGCGGCGCGCGCCGGGGACGGGGTTGATGAAGTGGAGCACCGGGTGGGCGGACGGGATCGCGCCGAGCAGCCGCAGATCGGCGGCGGCCCGCCCGTCGACCGTCGTCACCGGGGGGAACGCGCGCAGCGTGCGGCGCGGCGCGGTGCCCGCGATGTCCAGGGCCAGCGTCAGCCCGTGCGCCATCGGCACCACCCACAGGTCCTCCTCCAGCGGCTGGAGGACGTCGGGGAACGTCTCGGCCACCGGGCCGGGCCCCAGCAGCCGCGCGCCGCGCGGCGCGCGGACAGCCATCGCGGTGATCGGCCGGGCCTGGAACAGCCAGAGCCGGTCGTCGCCGTCGAAGCCGAACTCCATGTCCTGCGGCGCGCCCAGCGCCCGTTCGGTCCGCCGCGCCAACTGCACGAGCCGCGCCAGCCGCCGCCGCCCCAGCACCCGGCGGCGGTGCCGGTGCGGCTCGGGCGGCTCGACGGAGACCAGGCGCCCGAGCCGGGTGAGCTGGTACCGCACGCCCTGCGCCGACCCGTCGACCAGCCGGTCGGGGCCGCCGCGCACCGCGCTGATCAGCAGCCGGTCGCGCCGCCCCGACACCGGGTCGGCGCCGAACATCACCCCGCCCACCACCGACCGCGCCATCGGCTGCACCAGCACGGCCATGGGCTCACCGCCCGCCGCCGAGTCCAGGACGGTCCGCACGGCGGAGGTGAAGCCGTCCCAGCCGCGCACGTCCAGCACCGAGGCGAACCGGCCCGCCATCGAGGAGTCCGCCGCGTCCTCGACGGCCGAGGAGGACCGGACGGCCAGCGGACTGCCGCCCGCCGCCAGCCCGTCCCAGGCCCGCCGCAGCGCGGCGGCACCGGTGTCGGCCGCGCCGTCCGGCGGCCGGGGCGCGATCACGAAGCCGGGCAGCACCGGGAGGCCGGCGGCACGGGCCCGCGCCAGGTTGGCGGCCTTGCCGCCGGCCAGGGTCGGGTCCCTGGCCCGCTCGGCGTCCAGCGGCACCACGCCGAGCCGGTCCGCGTCGAGACCGATACCGATACCCACGGCGTACGCACCTCCCTCGTACGCCCAGGGTTCGCGCCCCCGCGCACCCCCGCCACCGGACGCGGCACCCGGACGCGGCGTCCGGGTGACGGCCGGTGCCGTCCGGCTCCACCCACCGGCGTCGCGGTGCCGGACCGGGCCCTCCGGCCCGGCCAGGCCGCCGGATCAGCCGCGCCCGCGCGCGACCGGCCGCCCGAACGCGGCCGGGCCGTGGCCGCCCGGGCATCGCCCACAGCGCGTCCATCGCGTCCCGGTACTCGTCCGTGCGCCGCCCCAGCAGCCGTTCGGCGAGCGCGTCACCCACCGCCCCGGACACCACAACGAGCGGGTCGCCGTGGGGGACGGCACGACGTGCTCGACCGCCCACCACGACCGGTACCCCAACGGCCCGGCATGCCGCGCCAGTCGGGCCCTGACGGCCGGAGGGAGCGTCGCCCTGGTGCGGATCGAGCGCACTCCCGATGCCATGGGCCGTCCCGGTGGGCTCGTTGGCCCCGGTCCACGGAGTTCCGTGCCCGCCGGGGCGGGTCCGCCGCCGCTCCCCCGCGCCGTGGCGGGGAGTTCGCCCCCGGCGTACGCGGGCGCGGGCGGAGCGGGGCGTCGCTTCACGTCGGCCGGTGGGCCGGTCGGCCGGTCAGCCCGTCAGTCGTACTGGACCGTGTCACCGCCCAGGATCGAGGCGTGCTCCAGCACGTCCTCCGCCGGGTCGTCGATCTGACCGACGTCGATCAGGGTGACAGCCGGCCCGTTGTGGGTGTAGTTGCCCGAGTAGTGCTCATCCGCCTGGGCCACCCCGCCGAGGAGCGTGGACGCCCCGACAGTCACAGCCGCAACGAACGGCCACCGTGCGCGCTTCATCCTTTCGCACCCTTCCTCTGGTGAATGTTCGTTCTGTTAATAGGGCGGGCATCCAAAAGGTTACGGTCTCACCAGGTGGTACTACGGTGCGTTAGGAGGAGCGGAGCGCATGCGCGATGTTTTCGCTCGGGTGGTGGCGACGTTGACCGCGACGGCAACGGCCGTTCTGGTAGTGGGGGGTTGTGATTCCGAGTCCACGGTGTCCGACCCGCCGGAGGAATCCGGCGCGGCGAGCGGCGAGGCGAGCGGTGACGCCGAAGCACCGCCCGGCGGGGCCGAGTCGACGCTGCCGGGCCTGCCCACCCCCGACGAGGCGCGCGACCAGCTCGCCGCCCTCACCGTCGCCGAACCCCGCCCCATGACCGGCTATTCGCGCGACCGCTTCCCGCACTGGGCCGACCAGGACGGCTGCACAGTCCGCCAGCTCGTCCTCCAGCGCGACGGCGAGAACGTGGAGGTCGACGACGACTGCCAGCCCGTCTCCGGCACATGGTTCAGCCCGTACGAGGAGCAGGAGTACACCGACCCGGCCGACATCGACATCGACCACATGGTCCCGCTGGCCAACGCCTGGCGTTCCGGGGCGGATTCGTGGACCGACGAGGAGCGCGAGACGTTCGCCAACGACCTCACCCACCCGCAGCTCATCGCGGTCAACGACCGCGTCAACAGCGACAAGGGCGACCAGTCCCCGGACCAGTGGCTGCCCCCGGCCGAGGCGTTCCACTGCACCTACGGGCTCGCCTGGACGTCCGTGAAGCACACCTACGAGCTGACGATCACCGAGGCCGAGCAGGACGAGTTGACCGCGCTCCTCGACACCTGCCCCTAGCGCGCGGGGCCGTGGGCGCCTGTGTCAGATCAGCCCGCCGGCGCTGCGGCGGTTGGCCTGGCGGACCTTCTCGCGCAGCAAGTCGCTGGCGTTCAGCGGCTCTACGGCCTCCGGCCGCACGTTCCACGCCGAGCCTCCCTTGATGGGCCTGAGCTGATAATGGGCTCCCGCCCGGCCCACGACGACGCCCACGCGGTCGAGATCGGTGTCCCGCGCCAGCGCGCCGACCTCCACCTCCTGACCGACGTGCCGACTGGGGGGCTCCTGGCTGCTGGCCGTCATCCGGCGTGACCTCTCTGGGCTTCTAGGCTCTGGCGTAAGGGGGCGGTTACCAGCATCCGCACGGCGCGCGGACGTTGGCCAGTGTCCGCCCGTGTCCCGTACCGCAGCGCCCACAAAGGAGTTCTCGATGGCCGTACGCAAGTCCGATCCGGACCGCAGGCCGAACGCCAGGAAGATGCTGATGCGCGAGCTGGCGCGGCTGCGCGAGGAGGCGGGCTGGTCGCTGGCCCAACTCGCGGAGAAGGTGCGCTTCGACCGCAGCTACCTGCACAAGCTGGAGACCGGCGCCCGCCTCGGCGACCTGCCGACGGTGCAGGCGCTGGACGAGGTGTACGGCACGGGCAACCTGCTCCAACTCCTGTGGACACTGGCCCGGCAGGACGCGTTCGCGGACAAGTACAAGCGCTTCATGCAGCTGGAGGGCCAGGCCAACGTCCGCTACGAGTACACCCCCAGTACCGTGCCCGGACTTCTCCAGACCGAGGAGTACGCCCGCGAACTGCTCGCCGCCGGCCGCCCGGAGGACGAACACGAACTGGAGGAGAAGGTCTCCGTCCGCATCAGCCGCCAGGACATCCTGCGCCAGGACGACCCGCCCTACTACCGCACGATCCTCGACGAGGCGGTCCTGCGCAGGCCCACCACGGACCCGGCGGCCTGGCGCCGCCAACTGGCCCACCTGGCCGAGCAGGCGGCCCAGCCCCGGACGACGATCCAGGTCCTGCCCCTGAGGGCGGGCCTGCACGACCTGCTGGGCGGCTCGCTGACGATCCTGTGGATGCCGAACGGCACGTCGATCGCCTACATCGAGAGCAGCAGGAACGGCGACCTGTACGAGAACCCGGCGGATGTCGAGAAGCTGAAGCTCTCGTTCGACCTGCTGCGCGACATGGCCCTGTCCCCCGAGGAGTCCCTCCGGTTCCTCCACAGCCTGTTGACGGAGGCCACCGAGCCCGGCCCCGGCCCAGGTCCCGGCCCCGGCGCCACCGGCCCGGCGTGACCCCCGCGGATCAGAGCGCGTTGGCGCGGGTGATCTCCGCGAACCACCGGCCGCTGTCCTTCATCGTCCGGCGCTGGGTCTCGAAGTCGACGTGCACCAGGCCGAACCGCTTGGCATATCCGTACGCCCACTCGAAGTTGTCCAGCAGCGACCACACGAAGTAGCCCCGCACGTCGACGCCCTCCGCCAACGCCCGGTGGGTGGCGGCGATATGGCTCTCCAGATAGGCCCGCCGCTGCTCGTCGTGCACGCGGCCGTCGGGCGTGACCTCGTCGTCGTACGCGGCGCCGTTCTCCGTCACGTACAGCGGCGGCGGACCGTACTCGCGCCACACCCGCGTCAGCGTCCGGTGCAGGCCGTCGGGGGCGATCTCCCAGCCCATCGCGGTCGCGGGCAGGCCGCGCCCCACCGTCTCCACGCCCGCCGCGCCCACCCAGGGCGTCGGACGGCCGGGCTTCGGGTCATCACCCTGACGGATGACCAGGCGCGTGTAGTAGTTGACGCCGAGAAAGTCCAGCGGCGTGCTGATGACGTCCAGGTCCCCGTCGTGCACCAGCCCGGCGCCGCCGAGGTCCACGACATCCGCGAGGTCCGCCACCACGTCGGCCGGGTAGGCGCCGCGCAGCAGCGGGTCGAGGAAGATCCGGTTCATCAGCCCGTCGGCCCGGCGGGCCGCGTCCCGGTCGGCCGCGCGGTCCGGCTCGGCCGCCTCCACCGGCGCCAGATTGAGCGTCACCCCGATCTCGCGCGCCCCCTGCTCCCGCAGCGCGCGGGCGGCCAGGCCGTGCCCGAGCAGCAGGTGATGGGCGGCGCGCACGGCCGCCGCCCCGTCGGTGCGGCCGGGCGCGTGGATCCCGGCCGCGTAGCCGAGGAACGCGGAGCACCACGGCTCGTTCAGCGTCGTCCAGTGCGGCACCCGGTCGCCGAGCCGCTGGTGGACGAGGGCCGCGTAGGCGGCGAAGTGCTCGGCCGTCTCGCGGCGCGGCCAGCCGCCCGCGTCCTCCAGGGACTGCGGCAGGTCCCAGTGGTAGAGGGTCACCCAGGGGGTGATGCCGTGTTCGCGCAGGCTGTCCAGCAGGCGGCTGTAGAAGTCGAGGCCGGCGCCGTTGAGCGGCCCGTAGCCCTCGGGCTGGAGGCGCGGCCAGGCGAGCGAGAAGCGGTAGTGCGTCACGCCGAGGTCGGCCAGGAGGGAGACGTCCTCCGGGTAGCGGTGGTAGTGGTCGTCGGCCAGATCGCCGGTCTGGTTCCGGTGGACGCGGCCCGGGGTGTGCGCGAAGGTGTCCCAGATCGAGGGCAGCCGCCCGTCGGCGTGCACCGCCCCCTCGATCTGGTAGCTGGAGGTCGCCGCACCCCAGACGAAGCCCTCGGGGAAGCGGGACGTGCTGGGGTCGTGGCCGTGCGGATTCGTCATGACGACACAACCTGTGTGATGACCGGATGAACCCGTCGAGCGTAGGACAGATCCCCGGCCGTCGCCGCCCGGCGCGCTGAGAGGGGACTCGGGGGACTCGGGAAACTCGGGAGAACGCGGGAGAACTCAGTAGAGAGGGGGGCGGTAGTTCTCCGCCTTGTCGAGGATCGCCGTGAAGCGTTCCCACTGCGCCGCCGCCTCCGCCGTGGGCCCCACGGTGAAGTCCTCCGGATCCAGGAAGTCCAGTCGCTCGCGCGTGGCCGGGTCCAAGTCCCGCCACGCGGCCTCATCCTGCGGTGACCGAGCCACAGTCGTCGCACACCCAGTTGCCGTTGTTAAGCCTGCGGCCCTCACTCGACCCGCATGATGGACATTCCACAGGGCTGCCCCCTCACGCATCCCTCGCTGTGGGGCACCGACTGTAGCGTGCGCCGACCGGGCGCGGCAGCCCCCGCTGCGCCGACGGGGTGGTCCCCGGACGGCGCGGCGGGGGCGGCGGCGGCTCAGGCCACCCGCGTAAGGCGGTCCGCGAAGCCCGGCTCGCCCAGATCCGCGGCCAGCGCGACCGGCACGGTCACCCGGTCCGGGCCGCCACCCACGGTGAGCACGCCGACCTCCGTCCCGGCGTCGGCGGAGCCGGGGATCCCGTCATCGCCCGCCGACAGCTCCAACTCGACCTCCAGCCCGGCCCAGCCGACCGCCTGGACGTCCTCGGTGACCGCGATCGGCGTCTGCCCGCCGAGTCCGTCGTCCACGTACCCGACGACGTCCCCGGCGCTCAGCACGGTCTCGGCGCGCAACTCCTCCTGCGCGAACCGGATCAGGGAGTCCCCGGCGGTCAACGCCCCGGTGAGGATGGAGTTGTCGGAGGGATGCGGCGGCTGGGCCAGGACGGCGCCGACGATGAGCTGCCGGGTGCCGCCGACTTCCTGTTCGGCGGCGAACAGGAGATTGCCGCCCGCCGCCGTGGTGGTGCCGGTCTTGATGCCGAGGACGCCGTTGACCGGGACCAGGTGGTTCCAGTTCCCGTGCGTCACGCCCTGGCTGTCCTCGTAGCTCGGCATGGCCACGATCGCGCGGAACACCGGGTCGTCCATCGCCGCCTTGGCCAGGATCACCTGGTCCTCGGCGGTGGAGACGGTGGTCTCGTCCAGGCCGCTGGGGTCGGTGTAGGTGGTGTTCTCCATGCCCAGTTCGGCGGCGGTCGCGTTCATCTCGGCGACGAACTCCTCCTCCGACCCCGCGTCCCACCGCGCCAACAGGCGGGCCACGTTGTTCGCCGAAGCGATCAGGATCGCCTGCAGCGCCTCCCGCTGGGTGAGGGAGGTACCGGCCTCGACCTCGACCGTCGACTCGCCGTCGTTGCTCAACGCCGCGTCGTCCTCGGCCTGTTGGTCGACGGGGATGCTCTCGCCGTCGCCGTCCTCGGCCATCGGGTGGTTCCGCAGGACGACATAGGCCGTCATCACCTTCGCCACGGACGCGATGGGCACGGGCTCCTGCTCGCCGGACGAGCCGAACGTGCCCAGCCCCTCCACGTCGAGCACCGCCTGCCCCGAGGCCGGCCAGGGCGCGGTGGGTGACTCGCCGTCGAACGTATGGGAGGCGACGGCCGTCATCTCCAGCGTTGGCTCGGGCAACGGGCGAAGCGACTGCGCGATGACGAACGCGATGCCGAGCAGGACGATCAGCGGGGTCCAGATCTTGACGCGGCGTGCGAGGGTCCGCAGCGGAGTCGGCGGCGGCGCGGGCCGGTTGGTCAACTCGGCCAGCAGATCGAGCGGATCGCGCTCCGCGTCGGCGGGAGGCGGCGCCACGGTCGGCTTCGGCGGCAACGGCAGCGCACTGGTCGCCTCCGCGCCCTCCGCCTCCGGTGCCTTCTCCGGAACGGGCGGCAGGCGCAGGACGCTGGTCGAGTCGCTGTCGTCGGCGTCCTCAGGTTCCGGGGTCTTGTCCGGGACGGGTGGCAGGCGCAGGACGCTGGTGGCGTCCGCGTCCGCGTCCGTGGCCTCGGGTTCCGCGTCGGCGTCCTCGGGTTCGGCCGCCTTGTCCGGGACGGGTGGCACTCGCAGGAGGCTGGTGGCGTCCGCGTCCGCGTCCGTGGCCTCGGGTTCCGCGTCGGCGTCCTCCGCCTCCGGTGCCTTGTCAGGGACGGGTGGCAGTCGCAGGACGCTGGTGGCGTCGCTGTCGTCGCTGTCGTCGCTGTCGTCGGCGTCCTCGGGCTCCGCGTCCTCGGGCTCCGCGTCCTCGGGGTCCGCGTCCTCGGGCTCCTCGGCGTCCTCGTCGGGCAGGCGCAGGGAGGTGGTCTTGCGATCGCCGGTCTCCGGCAGCCGCAGCACGCTGGTCGCGTGGTCACCGGCGGGCGCGTCGTCGGCGGCGTCCCCGGCGTCCTCCGCCTCCGCACTGGCCTCCTCGTCGTCGGCCCCGGCCGCCTCGGCCTCGTCCGGCACCCGCAGGGACGTCGTCTTCCGGTCGCCCGAGCCGTCGGCCTGGTCCGGGATCCGCATCGCCATCGTTCTGGGGTCTATTGGCGCCTCCGACGCCTCCTCGTCGGCCGCCTCCTGCTCGTCCCCGGGAACCTCCGCGCCCCGGGGAACCCTTCCGGGGTCCCCGGGCGTCTTCTCCGATGACTCCTGCTCCCGATCCCGATCCGAAATGTCCGGGGACTCGCCCGCCACCCCGTACCTCCCTGCTCCTCGTTCCAGAACTGGCCGCTGGCCCTACCAGTTTGCCGGGTCCTGTGCACCTCGGTACGCCATGCCGGTGGTGGCGGAAACCTGCTGCCCGCTCACAAGGACGACAACGACATATCTACGGGTTCCCTCCCAAATCATCCACGTGCTCTCGACAGAACAATGTGAGAGGCGTCACCCTGTCTTTCATCCACGCGGGGAGGCATGGATGAGCAGGAGTCGTAGAACCATTCCGGAAGAGCTGCTGCTGCTCGCTCTGGACCCGGCCACGGGAACCACAGCGCAGCCACAGTCGCTCGACCTCGGCCTCGCCGGGGCACAGCTCGTCGAGCTGGCACTGGCGGGACGGATAGCCCCGGACGGGGACCGAATAGCCGTGGTGCTGCCACGGCCGACCGGAGATCCCACGCTGGACTCCGCCCTGGAACTGCTGCGCAGACGCGGCAGTCCGGTGCGGGCCGTCCACTGGATCGGCGGGCCCCGGCTGGGGCTCCGCCAGACGTATCTCTCGCATCTGGAGCGCTGCGGCATGGTGCACGCGGTCGAGAACCAGATGTGCGGAGTGCTGCCGACGACGCGGTACCAAGCGACGGACACCGCGGTCAGCAGGCAGATCCGGGCTCGGCTGGACACCGCGATCCGTACCGGCACCCCACCGGACGCACGGACCGCGGCACTGGCGGCGCTGGCCCACGCGGTGGGCCTGGGCAAGCATCTGTATCCCGGCAACGAGGGACGGTCCTCCCGTTCCCGGCTGCGGGATCTGATCAGGCACGACCCGATGGGCGGCCTGGTGGCACACGCCGTGATGGACGTGCAGAACGGTGTGGCAGGCCAGGCAGCCGCGGCGCGACGCCCGCAGCAGCAGAGCGGGACGCGCAAGACGGGTCGCACGCCGGCGCCCGCGGCCATGGCTGTGGTCGGACCGTCTCAGCAGGTCGCCGAAACGTCTCGGCGGAGAGGAGTGACGAGAGCCGTGGCCCGTCCCTCGCTGTCGCACTAGACGTGCGGCGCGGACGCCGACGGCACTTTGACGAACCGGGAGCCGCATGCGAGCAGGGGGTGTGGTGACGGCCGCACAGCGGGCCGCCGCCGCACCCCGTGCTTGTGTTCCGTGCTCATGATCACGTCCTCTCTGGCGCTATTCGCCAGCGGACGCACCGTCCCGGATGGCACCCTGCTCACAGCAGCGGTCTTTCCAGATCGACGGAGGTGCACAAGTCCGTGGCGGGAAACATCAATCCCACTGTCCGGCGGCGAAGGCTCGGCCAGGAGCTCAGGCGGCTCCGCGAGGAACGGGGCATGACGGCGGAGGAGGTCGCGGACAGGCTGCTCGTCTCGCAGTCGAAGATCAGCAGACTGGAGAACGGGCGCCGGAGCATCAGCCCGCGCGACGTCCGCGACCTGTGCGGGGTCTACGAGGTCGAGGACGCGAAGCTGGTCGAGTCGCTGATGCAGATGGCCAGGGAATCCCGTCAGCAGGGCTGGTGGCATGCCTTCGCCGAACTGTCGCCCAGCTACAGCGTCTACATCGGCCTGGAGACCGACGCGTCCTCGTTACGCGTCTACGAGCCACAGGTGGTGCCGGGGCTGCTCCAGACCCAGGCGTACGCCGCGGCCGTCATATCGGGCGCGCTGCCCGAGGTCGGCCCCGACGAGGTCGACAGCCGGGTCCAGGTGCGGCTCCGCCGCCAGCAGCGGATCTGGGACGAGAAGAACCCGCTGCGGCTGTGGGCCGTGGTGGACGAGGCGGCCCTGCGCCGCGCGGTCGGCGGGACGCGCACGATGGTGGAGCAGTTGCACCGGCTCGTGGAGTGCTCGGCGCTGCCGCACGTGACGCTCCAGGTGATGCCGTTCTCCGCCGGAGCGCACCCCGGCGTGAACGGGCAGTACGCGATTCTGGAGTTTCCCGAGGCGACCGACTCCACGGTGATCTACCTGGAGGGCGGGACGAGCGATCTCTATCTGGAGAAGCCGCACGACGTGCAGTACTACAGCGTCATGTACGAGCACCTGCGGGCCCAGGCGCTCAGCCCGGAGGCATCGCGCCGCTTCATGGCCGCGCTGATGGAGGAATACCGGAGCTCAGCACCCTGAAGGGGATAAATGGGGCGCGGAATATACACCGCGGCGACACCCTCTGGAAGGGAAGTGCCCAACGGTCCATCCGGTTGAGTGAACCGGGACATCATATGGCGATCCGGACTAGTACGGTCACGGCAATCACACCCGACCGGCAAGATCCGGAGCGAACATGGCAATTGAGCAAGGCAGCACGTACGTGTGGACGAAGTCGTCCTATTCCGGGGGGAACGGGGCCTGTGTGGAGGTGATGTCGCCGGTGCGGGACCTTCTGGCCGTACGCGACTCCAAGACCCCCACCGGGCCGCTCCTCGGCTTCCCGGCCGGCTCCTGGGCGGCGTTCCTCGGCGCGGTGGACGGTGAGGACCTCACCGCCGCCTGACGCGCGGGACGCGGCCCGGGCCAAGCGCCGTTCGATCCACCACGCGGTGCCTCGGGCGGCGCTGCGGCGCACGGGCGTCCGCACGGACCGGTGACCGCCGCCGACGGGGGCAAGCGTCATGTCGTGGTGGCGCGGGTGGGGGGTCGGCCCGCGTAGTCGGTCGCGCTGGTCACGATGGCCGCCAGGTGCGCGTGGTGGGCACCGCGCCAGTACACGCGTTCGCAGGCCGTGCACTGGGCGAACACGTCGTAGGTGCGGCGGGTGCCGGATTCGAGGCGGGTGACGACCGCGTCCTTGTCGGCCTCGCGCAGCCGTCCGTTGCAGGCGGTGCAGCGGGTCCACGGCGCCAGCGCCGGGGCGAACCGGTCGAGGACGTCCCGCAGCTGCTCCTCGGGCCGGTCGCCGCGGACGTAGGCCCCGGCCCAGAGCCCGCGGCGGCGCAGCAGGCCCCGGTCGCGCGAGAGCAGCACCCGGCGCTCGGCGGCCGAGCGCGCGGCGAGGGCGGCGTCGCCCGGGTCGGTGCTGTCGTAGGCGGTGTCGATCCCGAGCAGGCGCAGCCGCCGGGCCAGCGTGCCGAGGTGGACGTCGAGGAGGAAGCGCGGCGCCCCGCCCGGGAGCCGCTGGGGGCGCCGGACGGCGCGGACCTCCACGTGGTCGCCCGCGCGCGGCACGTGCGAGGGGGGCACCTCGCGGCCGTTCACCAGCAGCAGGCCGATCTCGGTGCGCGGGACGCCCAGCGACTCGACCACGTGCCCGAGGCTGGAGGTGCCGTCCACGGCGAGCGGCGTGCGCTCGCCGCGGCGCCCGGGGGCGGCGAGGAACCGCAGCTCGGGCGCGAGGCCGATGGTGATCCGGTGCCGGTCCATGTCTCCATGGTCCCCCCGCGCCGCTCAACCGTGCGCGCGTCCGGCCGCGATCGCGCGCCCGCCCGGGAGCGCCTAGGCTGGCGGATTGGGAGGTGTCGCAATGTCCGAATCATTCGAATCAGACGAGCAGCGCTCCACCGATCGCCCGACGCCCGACCGGCTGCTGCACAGTGGCGGGGACCGCCCGATCGACCCCGAGGACCTGGTGCGGCTCAGCGGCCGGGAGCCGACGCCCGAGCGGGTCGAGGAGGCCCGCCGCCTGCTGGAGAAGGAGGGCCCCTCCGCCGTGGAGCGCTATCTGCCCTGACTCCGGGCCGGCGCGGGCGGAATGATCCGGCGGGCCCCCTCGTTGGTGCTCCATGCCGCACGCCGCGGCAGGGAGCACGGACGGACAGGAAGGGGCGGCCCGCGTGAGCGACGAGACCGGCGGCAGCAGCAAGGGGAACGACGAGATCAGGGGAGTGCGGCGGGGGACGGCGCCCGTCCCGCTCTCCGTGCTCGACCTGGTGACCGTGGGCAGCGGCCAGACCGCCGGTGACGCCCTGCGCGCCACCACCGCGATCGCCCGCCTCGCCGAGCGGCGCGGCTACCACCGGCTGTGGCTGGCGGAGCACCACTCGATCCCCGGCGTCGCCAGCTCCGCCCCCGCCGTGGTCCTCGGCCACCTCGCGGGCCGGACCGAGCGGATCCGCCTCGGCTCGGGCGGCGTCATGCTGCCCAACCACCAGCCCCTGGTGGTGGCCGAGCAGTTCGGCACGCTCCACGCCCTCGCGCCCGGCCGCGTCGACCTCGGCCTCGGCCGCGCCCCCGGCACGGACAGCGCCACGGCGGCGGCCCTGCGGCGCGGCCGGACGGACGGCGCCGACGACTTCCCGCAGCAGGTGGCCGAGCTGGTCCGCTTCCTCGACGACGACTTCCCCGACGGCCATCCGTACGCGGCCATCCACGCTGTGCCCGGCCCGGTGCAGGGCAAGGCGCCCGGCGGCATCCAGTCGCCCGCCCGGCCTCCCGTCTGGCTGCTCGGCTCCTCCGGCTTCAGCGCCGAGCTGGCCGGCCGCCTGGGGCTGCCGTTCGCCTTCGCCCACCACTTCTCCGCCGCGAACACCATCCCGGCCCTGGAGCTGTACCGGCACACCTTCCGCCCGTCCGCCGTGCTGGACGCCCCCTACGCGCTCATCGGCGTCGCCGCACTCGCCGCCGACGACGAGCGGGAGGCCAGGCGCCAGGTCCGCACCGGCGCCCTGGCCATGCTCCGCCTGCGCACCGGCCGCCCCGGCCTGGTCCCGACCCCGGAGGAGGCGGAGACGTACGCGTACACCGCGGCGGAGGAGGAGTTCGCGGAGAGCTGGATGGCGAACGTCGTCCACGGCACGCCCGACGCGGTCCGGGACGGACTGAACGCCCTGGTCGGGCGGACCGGCGCCGACGAGCTGATGATCACCACCAACGCGCACACCCCGGCCGTGCGGCTGCGCAGCCTCGACCTGATCGCGGACGCCTACGCGCTGCCCGACGGCCCCGACGATTCCGGCGCCCCCGGCAGCTCGTAGTCGACGCGGTAGACGTGCTGCCCGTCGTCATCCCGGGTCAGGGTGAACTGACCGCGTATGCCCGTCAGTTCACCACGCCCGGAGCCGGGCACGATGGAGCCGAGGGTGATCCGCGGCGTGCCGCCGTCGATCGACCCGGCGTGGTGGACGACGAAGCCACCGGTGCGGCCGTCGAGCGTCCCGGTCAGGTGGTCCGAGGCCACATACCCGGCGTTCTCGTCGTCCGCCTGGCACATCAGCAGCACCGCCGTGCTCCGCCCGGTGAAGTCCCCCGCGAACGTCCGGGTGATCTCGGCGCGCGCGAGCTGGAGCCCGCCGACCGGGCCGGAAGGGTCCAGCGGCGTCTGGTCCCAGGAGACGATGTCGAAGGTGCCACGGGCACGGGTGGCGTGGAGGCTGTCGCTCATGCGGGCACCCTAACGGGGGGCACTGACACTCACAGGTCGTAGACGACCGTCACCGGCGCGTGGTCGGACCAGCGCTCCGGGTGGCTCGGGGCCCGCTCGACCTCCGCCTTGAGCGCGCGCTCCGCGAGACCGGGCGTTGCCACGTGGTAGTCGATGCGCCATCCCGCGTCGTTGTCGTAGGCGCGGCCCCGGTACGACCACCACGTGTACGGGCCGGACTCCTCGGCGGGGTGCAGGGCGCGGACCACGTCCGTGTAGCCGCCGTCCGCCGGGTCGAAGACCCGGGTCAGCCACGCGCGCTCCTCCGGCAGGAAGCCCGAGTTGCCGCGGTTGGCCCGCCAGTTCTTGAGGTCGGCCTCGCGGTGCGCGATGTTCCAGTCGCCGCAGACCAGCACCTCCCGGCCGTCCGCCGCGGCACGCTCGCGCAGCCCCGTCAGGTAGGGGAGGAAGGCGGCCATGAAGCGCTCCTTCTCCTCCTGCCGCGCCGTGCCGACCTCGCCGGACGGCAGGTAGAGGCTGGCCACGGTCACTCCGGGCAGGTCCGCCTCCAGATACCGGCCGGCGCCGTCGAACTCGGCCGTCCCGAACCCGATCCGGACCGCCTCCGGCGCCCGCCGGGTCAGCAGCGCGACCCCCGCCCGCCCCCGCGCGGCGGCCGGGGCCCAGACGGCGTGCCAGCCGCCGGGGGCGCGCACGTCGTCCGGCAGCTGGTCCTCCTCGGCGCGCACCTCCTGGAGGCACACGACATCGGCCTGCGACCCGGCCAGCCACCCCAGGTAGCCCTTCTTGGCGGCGGCCCGCAGGCCATTGACGTTCACGCTCGTCACGGTCAGCACCGCATGACCGTACCCCAGGGACCGAAAAGCGGTTGCGGGGATTTCCTACCATGACGGTCATGGACCTCGGCATGACGATAGTGACCACGCGCTTCGACCATCCGGACGCGGTCAAGCTCAACGAGCTGGTCCAGGCCGAGTACGTGGAGCGCTACGGCAGCGGCGACAGCACCCCGCTCGACCCGGTGATGTTCGACCCGCCGTGCGGCCTGTACCTGCTGGCGTACGACGCGGCCGGGCGCCCGGTGGCCACCGGCGGCTGGCGGGCCCAGGAGGCCGGGGGCGAGGGCTACGCGGACGGTGACGCCGAGATCAAGCGGATGTTCGTGGTCCGCGAGGCCAGGGGCCTGGGGCTGGCCCGCCGCATCCTGGCGCGGCTGGAGGAGACGGCCCGCGCGGCCGGCCGGGTGCGGATGGTGCTGGAGACCGGCACCAAGCAGCCGGAGGCCCTCGCCCTCTACCGGAGCAGCGGCTATCTCCCGGTCCCGCAGGACCGCAGGTTCGGCCTCTACCGCCACGCCCCGGACAGCCGCTGCTTCACCAAGCCGCTCTGACCGGCGCCTCGCCGCCGGTCGCTCCCTGCGGCACGCCCCACTCACGCGGGCCGCGCCGGTCCCGACCGGGACCGGCGCGGCCTCACCGGCGCCACCCGCGCCCGGCGGTCGGTGGCGCCGCGGCACCATGGCGGCGAACAGGCGATTCCGGCCGCCTGTCGCGCGTCAGTGCGCCGCGCTCGTCACCGCGGCGCGGCGCGCGCGCACGGCGGGGACCAGGGCCAGGGCCGTCAGGCCCAGCAGCGCCCAGACCGTGAGCACCGTGAAGGGGAGTGTGGTGCCCGCTCCGTCGAAGTACGCCACCGAGCGCAGCGCCGTCGCGCCGGCGCCGGTCGGGAGGTACTGGCCGATCGTGCCGACCGGGTCGGGCAGCATCTCCGGGGCCGCCCCCGCGCCGGACCAGGGGTTGCCGAGCAGCATCACGAACAGGGCGCCGAGGCCGATGCCGGGCGGGCCGATCAGGGCCGCGAGACCGGCCACCGTGGCGCTGCCGGCCAGCGCGATCAGCGCGAGCGTCCCGGCCACCGCCGGCCAGGAGCCGTCGAGGACCTCCAGCCAGCTCTGCCCGATCAGCGCGCCCCCGGCACCGGCCATCACCGCGGCACCGGCCACGGCGGCGACGGCCCGGCCGCCGCGCAGCCCGGTCAGCGTGACGACCGCGCCGACGGCGATCCCGGCCAGCGCCATGGGCAGCATCAGCGTGTTGAACACGGAGCCGCGCGGGTCGCCCGCCGACGGCGGCACGACGTCCGTCACCGGGACCGTGACGCCCTCCGGCGCCGCCTCCGCGGCGATGTGCCCCAGCAGGTCGGCCACGGCGGCGCTCGCCGCGCGCGCGGTCAGGAGCTCGGGGGCGCCCGAGTCCCCGACGACGAACGCGCCGTAGACCTCGCGGTCCTCGATGGCCTCCCGGGCCGCCACCGCGTCCGGGTACAGGTGAACGTCGAACGCGCCGTCGTCGGCACGGAGCTGGCCGGCGATCTGCTCGGCGGCGGCGGGCGGGCCCGCGACGCCGACGGGCAGGTCGTTCGGCGCGCTCCGGGCGACCGGCCAGGCGAAGGCCCACAGGGCGAACACCACCAGCGCCGGGATCGCCACCATCACGATGGCCATGCCGCGGGCCGGGGGCAGCCCGGCCGGGCGCGTGGGTGCGGACGCGGGCTCGTGCCCGGGGCCGCGGGCCGGCGCGGGCTCCGGCTGCCGCGCCGTGGTGGCGGCGGGCGACGAGGAGTGGAGAACGGACATGACGGGACATGACCTCCAGAATCGGCGGCGAAAATCAGAGAGAATGAACGTTCCTTTTTATTCTTACCGTCGCACCCCGGCCTCTTGTCAAGAGGGAACGTTCGTTTTACGCTCGCACCATGGCCCGTGTTTCCCAGGAACACCTCGAAGCCCGAAGACGCCAGATCATCCAGGGCGCCGCCCGCTGCTTCGCCCGCGACGGCTTCCACGGCACGTCGATGCAGGACATCTTCAAGGAGACCGGCCTGTCGGCGGGCGCGGTCTACCGGTACTTCCCGGGCAAGGAAGCGATCATCGCCGCCCTGGCGAACGAGGTGCTGAGCGCCGTCCGGGGCGCCTTCGACGACGCCCTCGCCGCCCCGCGCCCGGCGTGGCCCGACGAGATCATCGTCGAGGCGATGCGCCGGGTGGACGACGACCTGCTCTTCCCGTCGGCCCTGGTGCTCCAGGTCTGGTCGGAGACGTTCCGCGACGCCCGGCTCGCCGGGATCCTGCACGGGGCCATGATGGGGATGGCCGACGCGTGGGGGAAGCTCGTGGCGTCCTACCAGGAGCGGGGGCTGATGCGCGCCGACGTGCCGCCCGCGCACGTCGCCCGCGTGCTGCTGGCCTGTGCCCAGGGGTTCCTGGTCCAGCGCGCCCTGCTCGGCCCGCTGGAGGTGGAGGTGCTGAGCGACGGCCTGCGCGGCCTGATGTCCATGGAGCGGGAGCGCCCCCAGGGCCCCGGCGACGAGCGGGGCGACGAGCGGAGCGAGGGCCCGGCAGCCCGGTGAACGGTCCGGCCGGCGGCGTCCGTCGTCACGCGTCCCCGGCCGGTCCCGTCCCCGCTTCCCGCTCCGTTTCCCGTTCCCGCTCCCGCCCGCTCGCCCGCTCGGATTCCGTCAGGTGCAGCTCCGCGCGCAGCTTCCGGTCGAAGGCGAGCGAGACCTCCGCGTACACGGCCTTCTTCACCAGCGGGCGCAGCCGGGCCAGCACCTCCATGAGCCGCTTCATGTCCTCCTCGGGGACCGGCTCGCCCGCCCCCGCGGCGGCCGGGCCGAGCACCTCCGGCAGCACGTGGTCCCGCATCAGCCCGGTGAACGCCTCGGCCGCCTCGTCCACTTGTGCGCGCAGTTCCCGGCCCACCCGGAGGATGGCCGACAGCGGGATGCCCTCGCGGACCATGCCGGCCGACGACTCCAGCAGGTCCCGGCTCACGTGCACGATCTCGTCGCCGTCGACCGCGATGTAGCCGGCGTCCAGCGCGGCGGCCAGGTTGTCCGCGTCCGAGTCCTCGCCGTAGTACGCGGCCAGGTCCTCCGGCGTCATCCGGACCGGCTCCTCGTCGGCCCAGGGGTGCGGCTCGGACAGGCCCAGCAGTTCAGCGGTCTGCCCGGCGTCCCGGCCGGCCGAGAAAGCGGAGATCAGCTCGGCGATCCCGCCCAGCGTGTGGCCGCGGGCCAGCAGTTCGGTGATGGTGCGGATCCGGGCCAGGTGGTGGTCGTCGTACCAGGCGATCCGTCCCTCACGGCGCGGCGGCGAGAAGAGCTTCCGCTCCTGGTAGAAGCGCAGGGTCCGGACGGTGATCCCGGCCGCCTCGGCCAATTCGGCGGCGCGGTACTCGCGCGGCCGGTCGGCGGGTCTGTCCGCGCCCTCTCCCTGTATTCCCACACCCAGCAGTTTAGGAGTGCCCGACCCCTACCCATCAGTAGGCTTCTCCTCTACTCTCCAACCATGCCAGTGAACGCTGGCAAGGTTGACTGCTTGGGTCGGGTCGGTTCGGGAGGCTGGCATGCATGTGAGAGTGGCGGTGATCGGCGCCGGGTTCGGCGGGCTCGGCGCCGCCGTGCGGTTGCGCCGCATGGGCATCACCGATTTCGTCGTACTGGAACGGGCCGACTCGGTGGGCGGCGCCTGGCGGGACAACACGTACCCGGGCTGCGCCTGTGACGTGCCCTCCCACCTCTACTCGTTCTCGTTCGCGCCCAACCCCCGCTGGCCGCGCAGCTTCTCGGGCCAGCCGCACATCCGCGAGTACCTGGAGTGGGTGACGGACACCTTCGGTCTGCGCCCGCACATCCGGTTCAACTCCGAGGTCGAGTCGGCCCGGTGGGACAACGAGGAGCTGCGCTGGGTCGTCGAGACGACAAGCGGCACCTGCACCGCCGACGTCGTCGTCTCCGCCACCGGCCCGCTGTCCGACCCCAAGCTGCCGGACATCCCCGGCCTCGACCAGTTCCCCGGGCACGTCTTCCACTCCGCCCGCTGGGACCACGACTTCTCGCTGCGCGGCAAGCGCGTCGCCGTCGTCGGCACCGGCGCCTCCGCCATCCAGTTCGTGCCCGCGATCGCCAAGGAGGTCCAGCACCTCACCGTCTTCCAGCGCACCGCGCCCTGGGTCCTGCCGCGCGCGGACCGGCAGATCACCGGCGTGGAGAAGTGGCTGCACGACAAGGTGCCCGCCACCCGTGCCGCCCGGCGCGGCATCCTGTGGGGCATCCGGGAGTTGCAGGTCGGCGCGTTCGCCAAGCAGCCGGACCTGATGCGCGCGGTGGAGGTCGTCGCCCGGCTCAACATGCGGCGCGCCATCAAGGACCCCGCGCTGCGCCGCCGCCTCACCCCGGACTACCGCATCGGCTGCAAGCGGATCCTGCTGTCCAACGACTGGTACCCGGCGCTCGCCCGACCGCACGTCGACGTCATCGACTCCGGGCTGAGCGAGATCCGCGGCTCGACCCTCGTCTCCTCCGACGGCCGCGAGACCGAGGCCGACGTCATCGTCTTCGGCACCGGCTTCCACGTCACCGACATACCGATCGCGAGCCGGGTCAAGGGCATGCGCGGCACCACCCTCGCCGAGGAGTGGCGGGACGGAGTCGCCGGGCTGCGCGGCACGACCACCGCCGGATTCCCCAACTTCCTGACGATCATCGGCCCCAACACGGGCCTGGGCAACAGCTCGATGATCCTGATCATCGAGGCCCAGCTCACCTACATGGCCGACTTCCTCACCAAGCTCGACTCCCTCGCCCGGACCGGTGCCTCCGGCGCGTCCGGCGTCTCCGGCCGGACGGCCCTCGCCGCCCGCCCCGAGGCGGTCCGCGCCTGGGACGCCCGGATGCAGCGCCGGCTCAGCCGTTCGGTCTGGAACACCGGCGGCTGCGACAGCTGGTACCTGGACGCCAACGGCCGCAACAGCACCGTCTGGCCCGGCACCACCGGCGAGTTCCGCCGAGTCACCCAGAACGTCGAACTCAACGAATACGAGGTGCTGCGCCATGCCTGACCCGACCCCCACCCGCGAGCTGACCGTGGCCTCCACGGGCGGCGCCCGCCTGCACACCGAGATCTTCGGCCCGGACGAGGCGCCCACCGTGCTCCTCGCCCACGGCTGGACCTGCAACCGCACGTTCTGGTACCCGGTGCTGCGGCAGCTCGTCCCCGACTACCGCGTGGTCGTCTACGACCAGCGCGGCCACGGCCACACGCCCGCCGTCCCGGGCACCAACGGCACCGAGGCCCTCGTCGACGACATGGCGGCCGTCCTGGAGGCCACGCTGCGGCCGGGGCAGCGCGTCGTCGTCGCCGGGCACTCGATGGGCGCGATGACCATCGTCGCCGCCGCCGACCGGCCCGCCTTCCGCGACCGGGCCGTCGCCGCCGTGCTGTGCAGCACCGGCACCGACCGGCTGGCCGGCGAGTCGACCGCGCTGCCGCTGCGGCCGGGCAGCCTGCGCCGCCAGGGCAGCCGGACGTTCCTCACCACCACGCTGCCCTACGGGCCCGTCACGCCCATATCCAAGGCGATCATCCGCTACATCACGATGGGCAAGGGCGCCACCGCCGAGCAGCGCACCACGGTGGCCCGCATGGTCGCCGCCGCGCCGCGCAAGCCGCGCGGCGAGTGGGGCCGGGTGCTGTACGAGCTGAACATCACCGAGAACCTGGCGCGTCTCGACATCCCCGTCACGATCATCCACGGCACCGCCGACCGGCTCACCCCCGTCGTGCACGCCCACCGGATGGCCGCCCGGCTGCCGAGGCTCAACGAGTTCGTCGAGCTGCCCGGCATAGGACACATGACCCCGATCGAAGTCCCGGACAAGGTCACCGAGACCATCCGGGGCCTGGCCAAGGAGCACCTGTGAGCAAGCGGAGAAGTCTCGTGGGCCAGGTCGCGGTCGTCACCGGCGCGGCGCGCGGCATCGGGGCGTCGCTGGCGCGGAAGCTGTCCGCGCGCGGCGCCAAGGTCGCCCTGGTCGGTCTGGAGCCCACCGAGCTCAAGGCGGTCAGCGAGTCGCTGACCGGCGAGGCCGCGTACTGGCACGCCGACGTCACCGACGCCGAGGCCATGGCCGAGGTCGCCGCGCAGGTGACCGGGCGCTTCGGCAAGGTCGACATCGTCGTCGCCAACGCGGGCGTGGCGACCGGCGGCCCGTTCTCCGAGTCCGACGACGCCACCTGGCGGCGGGTCATCGAGGTCAACCTCATCGGCTCGGCTGTCACCTGCCGCGCGTTCCTGCCGGGGCTGAAGGACAGCCGGGGGTACTTCCTCCAGGTCGCCTCCTTCGCCGCGATGACCCCGGCGCCGATGATGAGCGCCTACTGCGCGTCCAAGTCGGGCGTCGAGGCGTTCGCCCACACCCTGCGGCCCGAGGTCGGCCCGTTCGGCGTCCGGGTCGGCGTCGCGTACCTGACGTGGACCGACACCGACATGGTGCGCGGCGGCGACGAGGACCCGCTGATGCGGGACATGCGCAAGCGGCTGCCCTGGCCGGCCAACCGCACCTACCCGCTGGACCCGGCCGTCGAACGGCTCGTCGCGGGCATCGAGCGGCGCTCGGCCCACGTCCACGCCCAGGCCTGGACGCGGGTCGTGGTGCCCCTGCGGGGCTATCTGCCGTCCGTCATCGGCGGGTACTTCGGCCAGCGCGAGGTCCGCCGCTTCGTGCCCCGGTTCTCCGAGCTCACCCGCACCGGCCTGGTCGGCGCGGGCGGCGCGGCGGCCGAGCGGGAGAAGTCCGGCCACTGAGCCCTGACGGCCGCGCGCCCCGCACCGGGCGCGCGGCCGTTCAGCGGCCCGGCCCGGGCGGCCTCATATGCACAGCGCGCCGCGCGGGTGCCCGTGCTCCCGGCCGCAGGCGCTCAGCGCGAGCACCGCCCGGCCCGTCACCCGCGTCTGCGGCCCGATCGACGCCGGATCGACCGACGCCTGCCCCGCCACCTCCACGGCCGTGTACTGCCCCGGCCGCCACAGCTCCTGCCGGATCTCCTCGTAGCAGGCGAGGAACGCCTCGGCGTCCGCCGCGTCGACGCCCGCCAGCGCGCCGTGCGCGAAGCCGCTCTCGTGCGGCGGGAGACACCGCAGCTCCGCCGGGTGCCCCCGCCCCACCTCGTGGTCCGGATCGGCCGCGTCGTAGAACCGGACGACCCGGCCACGCTCACCGAAGCACCACGCGGTCCAGTCGTCGCCGCACCGCATGCCGTACCAGTGCGCCACCCCGAAGCGCCGGCTCAGCGCCGCGCACCGGTGGCGGACCCGGGTTCCCCGCGACCGCCCGTCGGCCGGGTGGGCGTCGCCGGACGGGATGCCGAACACCAGCGTCCACCCGTCCAGCACCGGGCTGACGTACACCCGCGAGCAGGTGCCGTGCCGCGCGCGCGGCCCGTTCCCCGCGTGCAGGTCGTGGCTCCAGGCGGAGGCGCCCAGCCGCATCGTCACCGGCATCGGGTCGGACAGCCCGAACGCGTCGAGCACGGCCTCCTGGTCGCCGGTCGGCACGGCGAACCACGGCCCGCACGTGTGCATCGGCTCGGGGATCTCGTCCCGCGCCTTGACGCTGATCAGCCGCCGCACCGCGGCCCGGTCCGCCTCGTCCAGCGCCGCCGGGCCGCCGACCGCGGCCAGCACCTCCAGCGCCCCGGCGCGCGACCGCTCGAAGCCCGGCCACCGGCCGCGCCGCACGTCGCGCAGCAGCGGCAGCACGCCGGGCCCGACCTCGCGCAGCGCCCACACCGCGCCCTCCCGGACCTCCGGCACCGGGTCGGCCAGCAGCGGCAGCAGCAGGTGCGCCTCGGGCAGCGCGTCCCGCCCGCGGCCCTGGAACACGTACGCCGCGCTCTGCCGGACCTGCGGATGCCAGTGCCGCAGCGCCGACGCGTACACCCCGAGGCCCGGCACGTCCAGGCCGGTGAACGCCCACCGGGCGCGCCGCAGGGCCGTCGGTGTGGGGGCGGCGGAGATGGCGTCCGCCAGCGGATCGAGGGCGGGCTGCCCGATCTTGCGCAGCAGCCACGCCGCCTCCGACCAGGCGACGGGCGCGTCGTCGTCCCACAGGGCGGCGAGCAGCGGCCCCACCGCGGTGGCGCCCAGGGCGATCAGCTCGCCGCGCGCCGTCTCCCTGACCGAGGGGTCCTCACTGGCCACCTCGGCAATCAACCCCAGCAGTCGCCGGCTCTCCATGCCTTCGGAGCATAACGACCCCCGCTGACACACGTTTCAAAAACGCCAACGCGTCTGGCTGTACGTGCCTTTCCGGAACCCGAAGACCGTTTCCGGCTCGACGCGGAACGCCAGGGCGGCGCCTCCATCGGGGTGGTGCAGGGCGCCGTCGCGCGCGGTGAACGTCCAGTCGCTGCCGTACTTCTCCGGGTACGCCGCGGCGACGGCCGCCAGCGCCGCGTCGTCCGTCACCCGCCGGGCGGTGCCCCGCACCACGACGTCGAGGCCGTGACCGAGGGCGTCCGTCCCGGTGGTGAGCGCGACCCGCGCGTTCCCCGCGAGGTTCCTCGCCTTGCGCTCCTGGGCGCCCGTCGTGAAGTGCGGCGCGCCGTCCACCCAGACCGACAGCAGCGGCGTGACGTGCGGGCCGCCGTCCGGCAGGACCGTCGACAGCCAGAACACCTCCGCCGTGGTCAGCCGCTCGACCGCCTCGGCCCAGGGCGTCGGCCGCGCCCCCGGCTCGCTGTACCGCTCGTCCAGATCCGTCACCGGCTCGGCGATGGCCATCGCTCCTCCTCCTTCTTCTTCTTCTCTTCTCCAGCGCTCGCGTGGTCCCGTGGTCCCGTGGTCCCGTCGGGTAGGACCGCCGGGTGACGGGAAAGTCATCGGGCCGCCCGGAGCGCCCGCAACGCGCAAGGGGCGCGTCCGTGTTCGGACGCGCCCCTTCGGGGTGGCTCGGGCTCAGTCGCCGTCTCGGCGCTGTCTGGCCCGCTCCCTGGCCTTCCGGGCGGCCTCCTTGCCGCGCTGCTTCATGTCACCGCCGCTCCGGCCCTTCCCCTTCTGCTCGCCCCTGCTGCTCATGGCCTCCCTGGCGCGCTCCTGAAGCCGCTGCGCCTTCTCCCTGAACTGGTCTGCCATGCCCATGTGCACTCCTGCTCCTGCCGAATGAGACCTGTGGGCCGCGTGGGCCGTGACCAGCGTGGCACGGAGCGGCATTCTTCGCATTCCGGACTTCCTGTGCTATGCCGCCGGGCGCGGCGGCAGCGGCGGCCGGGACCGGTCCGGGATGTCCCGGTACCCGGGCGGCGTGGACGCCGGGTGCTTCTCCAGCAGGTCCAGGGCCACCCGCACCGCCGTCGCCAGCACCGCCGGGCGCCCCTCGGCCCAGTCCACGGGCGTGCGCAGCGCCTCGATGTCGGGCGCCACGCCGTGGTTCTCCACGTCCCAGCCGTACGCGTCGAACCACGCCGCGTTCATCGGGACGGTGATGCGCGAGCCGTCCACCAGCCGGTGGTTGCCGGTGATCCCGACGACCCCGCCCCACGTGCGGCAGCCGACCACCGGCCCGAGGCCCAGCACCCGGAACGCCGCCGTGATCATGTCGCCGTCCGACGACGTCGCCTCGTCCGCCACCGCGACGACCGGGCCGCGCGGCGCGTTCGACGTGTAACTGACGGGCTGCGCGTTCCGCGTGAGGTCCCAGCCCATGACGGTGCGGGTCAGCTTCTCGATCACCAGCTCGCTGATGTGCCCGCCCGCGTTGCCGCGCACGTCCACGATCAGCGCCTCGCGCGCGAACTCCATCCGCAGATCCCGGTTGAACTGCGCCCAGCCCGAGCCGCCCATGTCCGGGATGTGGACGTAGCCGCACCGGCCTTCGCTCAACTCCCGTACCACCTCCCGGCGCCGGGTCACCCAGTCCTGGTAGCGCAGCGGCCGGTCGTCGACCAGCGGCACCACCGCGATCCTGCGCCGGCGCCCGTCCTCCTCGGCGAACGTCAGCTCCACGCTGGTGCCCCCGGTGCCCGCCAGCAGCGGCCACGGCCCGGCCACCGGGTCAACGGGCCGCCCGCCGACGTGCGTCAGCACCGCGCCCTCGCGAACTCCGCTGCCCGCCAAGGGAGAACGGGCCTTGGTGTCCGAGGAATCGCCCGGCAGGACACGGGCCACCTGCCACGAACGGTCCTTCGTCCGGGTGAAGTTGACGCCCAGCAGCCCTTGCGCCCGCTGGTAGTGCGGCGGTCCCTCGTCCCGGCGCGCGGAGTACACGTACGCGTGCGACGTGCCCAGCTCGCCCAGCGTTTCCCACAGCAGATCCGCGAACTCGTCGGGGCTGGCGACCCGTTCGACCAGCGGCCGGTACTGGTCGAGGACCGCGGGCCAGTCCACGCCGCACATCCCCGGCTCCCAGAAGTAGTCCCGGACGATCCGGCCCGCCTCGTCGAACGCCTGCCGCCACTCGGCGGCCGGGTCCGCGACGTGCACGATCCGCCGCAGGTCGACGTGGACCGTCGAATCGCTGTCCCCGCTCTCGGTGGCCGGCACCGCCCGCAGGCTCTCGTCCTCGCACACCACCAGCCGGGTGCCGTCACCGCTGGGCGCGAACCAGTCCACGTCGTCGGTCAGTTCGGTCCGCTTCGCCTTCGCCAGGTCGAAGTGCTCCAGCGTCGGCTTCCCCGAGGTGTCGTCGGGATTGACGAACGTCTCGCCCAGCGCGCCCGAGATGGGCCACCGCAGCCACACCAGGCCGCCGCCGGCGACCGGCTGGAGGGAGGAGTACTTGGAGGCCGCCACCGGGAACGGCGTCACGCGGCTGCTCAGCCCCTCGGCCTCCACCAGCACCGCGCCCTCCTCCCCGCCGGTGTCCGCCGGGTCGAGCCCGCCCGCCGCCGGCCGCCCCTCCGGCGTGATCGCGAACGGCGAGCGCGTCACGGAGGACAGCGGCACCAGATACGGGCGGCAGCCCAGCGGGAACGACAGGTCGCCGGTGTGCACGTCGTAGACCGGGTCGAAGCCGCGCCACGACAGGAACGCCAGATACCGGCCGTCCCGCGTGAACACCGGCTCCTCGTCCTCGAAGCGGCCGTCGGTCACGTCGAGGATCAGCGGCTCGCCGTCCGTCAGGCGGGCGATCTTGATCTGGCTGAGCGACCGGCCGATCCCCGGATGCGCCCAGGCCAGCCACGCCGAGTCGGGCGAGAACGCCAGATTCCGCACCGGCCCGTTCACCGACCGGACCAGCTCCCGGACCTCGCCCTCGACCGGCACCCGCGCCGCGTCCCCGGCCGCCTCCGCGGGAGCCTCCGGCCCCTCCCCGGCCTCCGCCGCGGGCGCCTCCGGCGTCCCGGCGACCTCCCCGGCGACCTCCTCCGGAGCCTCCGGCACGCCGATGACCAGCAGCCGTCCGTCGTGCGTGGCCACCGCCAGCGCCTGACCGTCCGGCGCCGCCGTCAGCTCCAGCACCCGGCCCAGCGACCCCGGCGCCAGCCCCAGCCGGCGCGGGTCCTGCCCGCCGCTGGCGCGCGGCAGGTAGGCGATCTCGATCGCGTCCTCGCCGTCCGCGTCCGTGACGTACGCGATCCGCCCGGTGTCCCCGAGCATCTCCGGCGACCGCACCCGCACGCCCGGGGTGGCGGCCAGGGCCCGCGCGGGGCCGTCGCGGTGGGTGAGCCAGTACAGCGCGCCGCGCACGCTCAGCGCGCTGGCCCGGCCCGTGGCGTCCACGGTGAGCGCGTCGATGTTGCCCGAGGTCCGCACCTGGTACGGGCGGCGGCCGGTGCGGGGCCCGCCCAGCCGCACGCCGAGCCGCCGCGGCTCCGCGTCCGGCGCCAGGCTCTCCACGAGCCACAGATCGCCGCCGCACTGGTAGATCACGCGGTGCCCGTCCGTGGCGGCGTGCCGGGCGTAGAACGCGTCGTGATCGCTGTGCCGCCGCAGCTCCGAGCCGTCCGGGCGGCAGGAGTAGAGGTTCCCCACCCCCTCGTGGTCGGAGAGGAAGGCGATGCGGTCCCCGACGAACATCGGGCTGTCGACGTGACCGTTCAGGTCCGGCAGCAGGCGCTGCCCGTGCAGCCACAGCTTGCCCACCGCGCCGCCGCGGTACCGCTTCCAGTCGGCCGGCTCGTGCGGCGCCTTCCCGGTCAGCAGCAGGGTGCGGCGCTCGCCGCCGGTGCCGTTGACCGCGATGTCGGCCACCGGTCCCCACGGGAGCTGCTCGCCGGGGCCGCCGTCCAGCGGCACGGTGTAGGCCCAGGTGTAGTGGGAGAACGGCTGGTGGTGCGACCCCACGGCCAGAATCCGGCTCTCGCCGGGGCCGTCGTCCGGCGTCCAGCCGCAGACGCGGGTGTCGTACGACCCCCAGTGGCTGAGCTGGCGGACCGGGCCGCCGTCCACCGGCGCGAGGTGGATCTCGGGATCCAGCGTCCGCCAGCTCGTGAACGCGATGTGCCGCCCGTCGGGCGAAAAGCGCGGCGGGCCCACGCGGGTACGATCGGCCGTGAGACGCCAGGCCCGGCGCACGTCACGGCCCGCGGCGGGCAGCGGCGCCAGCCACAGATCGTCCTCGGCGACAAAACACAGCAGTTCGCCATGAAGATGCGGGAAACGCAGATATCCGTCAGACTCCTGGGATTGGCTCGGGGGGACGGCAGATGAGGTGGATTCGTCGCTCACGGTTCCATGCTTCGGCTCCGGGATAGCCCCGGCAAGTCACAAAGAAGCAGGATGTGTGATCTGGGTCACATTCGGAAGGTTCCGCTCACCCTGCCGCCCGGGGTGTCGCGTCTCGTGCCATGAGCTGACACCTCGTTTCTGCTCTTTGCTCTGTTGATCCACAACACCCGGACAGGAGAACCTGCCCCGTGGCTACGTTTCTGTACAAACTCGGCCGCCTGTGCTTCAGGCGCCGCTGGTGGGTGGTGCTGCTGTGGGTGGCGCTGCTCGTCGGCATCGGCGCCGGCGCGGCCTCGTCCAGCGGGGCGGTAGCGGAAGACTTCGCACTGCCCGGCACCGAGTCGCAAGAGGCCCTCGACCTGATGGAGGAGGAGTTCCCCGAGGCGAACGCGGACGCCATCGAGTCCACCGTCGTCTTCCAGGTCCCCGAGGGCGAGGACATCACCGACCCCGAGCGCATGGCCGACGTGCGCGAGGTGCTGGCCGAGCTGGAGGACGGCGACAAGGTGATCGGCGTCACCGACCCGTTCGAGGGCGGCAACGCCAACGTCAGCGAGGACCGGTCCACCGCGTACACCACGGTGGACTACGACGCCAGCTTCGACGACGTCACCACCGAGATGCACGAGCAGCTCATGGCGGCCCTCGACACCGGCCGCGCGACGGGGATGACCGTCGAGGCGGGCGGGCAGGTCGCCCTCGGCGAGCAGGAGCTGGGCAGCGCCGCCGAGATGATCGGTCTGGTCGTCGCGGCCATCGTCCTCTTCATCACCTTCGGCTCGCTGATCGCCGCCGGGCTTCCGGTGATCACCGCGATCATCGGCGTCATGGCCGGCACGCTCGGCATCACCGCGCTGAGCACGGTGTTCAACCTGACGGACACCACCGGCATCCTCGCCAGCATGATCGGCCTGGCGGTCGGCATCGACTACGCGCTGTTCATCGTCTCCCGGTACCGGGCGGAGCTGGTCGAGGGGCACGACCGCGACGAGGCGGCCGGACGGGCCGCGGGCACGGCCGGGTCGGCCGTGGTCTTCGCCGGCCTGACCGTGGTCATCGCCCTGGCGGGGCTGGCCGTGGTCAACGTCCCGCTGCTGACCAAGATGGGCCTGGCCGCCGCCGCCACCGTGGCGCTGGCCGTCTTCATCGCCCTGACGCTGGTCCCGGCCGTGCTGGGCATCACCGGCAAGCGGATCTTCGGCCGCAAGGTGCGCAAGCAGAACCCCGAGACCGGCGTCCCGGCCACCCTGAGCAAGAACGGCAAGGAGAACATGGGCTCCCGCTGGGCGCGCGGCGTCCTGCGCCGCCCCGCCCTGGTGCTGGCCGTCTCGATCATCGGCCTCGGCGTGCTCGCCGCGCCGGTCGCCGGGATGGAGCTGGGCCTGCCGGACGACGGCACCCAGCCGGAGGACACCACCCAGCGCAAGGCGTACGACATGCTCAGCGAGGGCTTCGGCCCGGGCTTCAACGGCCCGCTGATGCTGGCGGTCGAAGCCCGGGACGGCGGGGACCTGGTCGCCGCCACGGACGCCGTGTCGGGCGTGCTGGACGGGACCGAGGGCATCGTGGGCACGGCGCCCGCCATGTTCAACGAGGACGGCACGATGGCGACCCTGCTCGTCTTCCCGTCCACCGGCCCCTCCGACCACGAGACCGCCGACCTGGTCCACCAGCTGCGCGACGACGTGGTGCCCGGCCTGGAGGCGGACACCGGCACGGAGATCCTGGTCACCGGCGCCGCCGCGATCAACATCGACTTCTCGCAGGTGATGACCGACGCGCTGGTGCCGTACCTGGCCCTGGTGGTCGGCCTGGCGTTCATCCTGCTGATCCTGGTCTTCCGTTCGATCGTGGTCCCGCTGAAGGCGGCCCTCGGCTTCCTGCTCTCCGTCCTGGCCGCGCTCGGCGCGGTGGTGGCGGTGTTCCAGTGGGGCTGGGGCGCGGACCTCATCGGGGTCTCGGAGACCGGCCCGATCATGAGCATGATGCCGATCTTCATGGTCGGTGTGATCTTCGGTCTGGCCATGGACTACGAGGTCTTCCTCGTCACCCGGATGCGCGAGGCGCACGTCCACGGCGAGGGGGCGCAGCAGTCGGTGGTGACCGGCTTCAACCTCAACGCCCGGGTCGTCACCGCCGCCGCCATCATCATGATCAGCGTCTTCGCCAGCTTCGCCGTCCCGACCGACGACGCCATGGTGAAGATGATCGGCTTCGGCCTGGCCGTGGCCGTCCTGTTGGACGCCTTCGTGGTCCGCATGACGATCGTCCCGGCCGTGATGGGCCTGATCGGCGAGCGGGCCTGGTGGCTGCCGAAGTGGCTGGACCGCGTCGTGCCGAACGTCGACGTCGAGGGCGACTCGCTGGAGAAGTACCTCAAGGCCAACGGCAAGGGCCGGGACGCCGTCAAGCGCGACCGGGAGCCCGCTTCCGTGAGCTGAGCAGGCGGCGGCCGTGCGTCCGCGCCGACCCGGCCGGGTGCGATACGAAGCCCGGCACCGGAGCCCCCGTGGCGTCCCGGTGCCGGGCTTCGTCGTTTTTTCATCTCGTCACCAGATGTGTGGCGGATGCTCTTGCAAGGTGTTCGCAACAGGGCTTTAGTATCAAGGAGTCGTGGCCGCCGGGCACGTTCCGCCGCGCCCGCGTCCCGTCCCGACCGATCTGCCGACCGCGCCACGGAGAGCGAGACCGCCATGCATGTCCCTGACGGATTCCTCAACGCACCGGTCTCGGTGGCCACCGGCGCCGTCGCCGCCGCCGCGGTCGCCGTCTCGCTGCGCGGGGCCCGCCGCGAGCTGGAGGAGCGCGCCGCGCCGCTGGCCGGGCTGGTCGCCGCGTTCATCTTCGCCGTCCAGATGCTCAACTTCCCGGTCGGCGCGGGCACCAGCGGCCACCTGCTGGGCGGGGCCCTGGCCGCCGTGCTGGTCGGGCCGTTCACCGCCGTGCTCTGCCTGTCCGTCGTGCTGCTGACGCAGGCGCTGCTCTTCGCGGACGGCGGCCTCACCGCGCTCGGCACGAACATCGTGCTCATGGGCGTGGTCGCCGTCGTCGTCGCGCACCTCGTCTTCCACGGCCTGGTGCGGGTGCTGCCGCGCGGGCGGCGCGCGGTCGGCGTCGCCACGTTCACCGCCGCGTTCCTCTCGGTGCCGTGCTCCGCCATCGCGTTCACCGGCCTCTACGCGCTCGGCGGCACGGCCGACGTCGCGCTGGGCCGGGTCTTCGCCGCCATGACGGGCGTGCACCTGCTGATCGGCCTCGGCGAGGCCGCCATCACCACGGCCACCGTCGGCGCCGTGCTGGCCGTCCGGCCGGACCTGGTCCGCGCCGCGTCGGGCCTGGTCCGCCCGGCCCTGGAGATCCGCGGCGGCACCGCTTCCGCTCCCGCCGCGGCCCCGGAGCCCGTCGCGGCCCCGGCCGCCCCGGGCCGTTCGCCGCGCCCGGTGTGGCTGGCGGGCGTCGCCGTCACGCTGGTCTGCGCCGGGTTCGTCAGCTTCTACGCCTCCGCCGAGCCGGACGGCCTGGAGCGGGTCGCCACCGACGAGGGCATCGCCGAGGAGGCGAGGGAGCACGACCTCGCCGACTCGCCCCTGGCCGACTACGGCATCGAGGACGTCGACAACGAACGCCTCTCCGTCGGCCTGGCCGGCGCGGCGGGCGTCGCCCTCACCCTGGCCGCCGGCTCCGGCGTCTTCCTGGCGGTCCGCCGCCGCACCGCGGGACCGGCCACCCCCGCCGCCGCATCGGCCACCGCGTCCGTCTCCGCGCCCGCGCAGCGGCAGGCGTCCGCGCCGGAAACCGTCTGACGGCATGCCCCACCCCACCGGC
>NZ_JBPQTQ010000063.1:0-32690 GCF_051386415.1 Streptomyces sp. URMC 129 | reverse complement strand
CCCCGAGAACGCGGCCACGGCCTGACCGCACGCCCGGCCCGCCCCCGCCGCACGTGGTGTGGCGGGGACCGACTTTCTCACGGCGGCCCGGTGAGATTTTTGTTACCTCCGGGGTCGTTCCGTGCAGGGCGCGGTGGCTGACAGGATGTCCGCGCCCAAGCGATGGCGGCCGAGGAAGCCGGTGCGAATCCGGCGCGGTCCCGCCACTGTGACTGGGGAGCGACTTCCGCGATGGCCACGGCCCGTTGGGGCGGGAAGGCCGGGAGGAGCGTCGATCCAGGAGCCAGGAGACTCACGTCATCGCGACCTCGCCGACACCGGGGCGGATTTCCCCGGAGGAGAGTGGTGATCTCGCCGTGCGCGCAGCCCTGACCGACACCGACCGTCTCGCTGCCCCACCGACCTGGGTCCGCAACACCGCCGCCGCGCTCGGCTGCGTCGCCGCGTGGGCGGCATCGGTCTGGACCGCGACCCACCTGACGGCCGACCCGACCCTCCACACGGTGGCGCTGTTCGGCCATCTCGGCGCGCTGGTCGTCGGCTTCGGCGCCGTGCTGGTGATCGACTACCACGGCCTGCTGTGGCTGCTCGGCAGACGCACCCTGCGCGACGTGCTCACCCTCACCGGCTCCCTCCACCTCCCGGTCTGGACGGGCACGGCCGGGCTGCTGATCACCGGCGTCTTCCTGCACCCCGACCTGACCCAGCCCCTGACCCGCGTGAAGCTGCTCGCCGTCCTCGCGATAGCCCTGAACGGCATCTGCGCCACGGCCCTCCAACGCCACGGCACCACCCTCACCACCACCCGCTTCCTCCTGCTGGGCGCGACGGTGGCGGGCATCTCCCAACTCGGCTGGTGGACGGCCGTGGTGATCGGCTTCCTGAACACCCGCCTCTGAACCGGCACGCGCGGCGCGGGACCCGGGTCGTCTGAGAGGCTGTGGCGATGACCGACATACCGCTCTGGCGTCGCCCGACCCGCGCCGGTTGGCGCATCGAGACCGACGAGACGCGCACCCGCGTCGACGTGATCGACCCCGACGGCCAGGTCCGGGCGTCCGTCCCCATCCGGCCCGTACCGCACTTCACGGGCTGGTTCGCCAAGCGGCAGAACGCGGTCATGAGCCGCGCCTTCGAGGCGGACGGGCCGTCCCTGCCCACCGGCGGGCCCAGCCCGGTCACGCTGCGTCCGCACGGCCAGGAGGCGTTCGTCAGCGATGGCGCGGTGAGCGGTCGCCGCCGCGACAAGGCCGGTAGCGCCCTGGTCCACGGCAGACGCTACGCGTTCGTCCACACCGGCGGAAAGAGCGCGGACGCGCTGCGGGACGGCACCCGCATCGCGTCGTTCGTCAAGCACGGCTTCGGCCCCCGGAACGGCCACGTCAGCCGCGACGACCACGGCCCCCTGGACGAGACCGACGAACTGGTCCTGACCGTCTTCGAAAAACTCCTGCGCCCCGGACGCCCCGGCGCCGTCTCCACCCTCGCCACCGACCTGACCTGAACCCGCGCCGCCAGTCGCTCTATGCCGAGTGAACGGCCAGCCGTTCGCGCAGATCACGGACGGCTGGTGTGCCGCTCCAGGGCTCCAACTGGGCGGCAGCCGCGTGCAGGCGTTCCAGCGCCCGGCCGGAACGGTTGCGCCCGGCCAGCTCCGCCGCCTCACCGATCGCCATGGCAGCGCCCTCGATCTCGCCCATCCTGGTCAGGGCAAGTCCGAGATCGATTTTCGACAGCGCCACGGGCCGGTTCTGGCCCATGTGCTGGAGCCCTTCCTCGGTGGCGGCCACTGCCTCGCGGGGGCGGTCCAGATCCACGAGGCATTTCCCCCGGATTCCGGCGAGGAGGGCGATGCCGCCCTGGCCGTCGGCCGCGTCGTAGACGTGGAAGACGGGGGAAGAACTGCCTGACGCGATCGTCAGATAGTGATGCGCCTCGTCCAGGGAGCGCAGGCACTCGTCATAGTCTCCGTTCGCGCCATACGCGCGGGCGGCCACGTCGACGGCGAAGCCTCGTAGCGCGTCATCGTCCGTGCGGGCGGCCCAGGCTTGCGCGGCCACGGCATGGTCGATGCCGATTCTCGGCTGGCCCCGCCACGTGGCGAGGTAACTCATCATGCACAGGACGCGAGCGCCGAGTTCCGTGTTCTCGGCTTCGTGGGCTGTCGCTCGCGCGTGCTCGTAGTAATACCCGGCGCCGTCGAAGTCGTTCAGGTCGAAGGACAGCCAGCCCGCGAGCCGGGAGGCTTCGGCGTGGACGCTCAGGACGCGCGGACGCAGCGCGGAGGGGCAGTGATCGAGGATCACCCGGCTGAGGTTCCGCTGAGCGAGCACGGTGTCCAGGGCGGCGTGCGGACCTCTTCGGTGTTCGTCCTGCTCCGCGAGCCGCAGCACTTCCTCCATGTGGTCGAGGACGCTCGCGTCCACACGCCCTGGTTGAAGCACCGTCCCCAGCACCCGTGCTTCCTCTTCCGGGTCCAGTGCTGCGGCGGGCGGCGCGGCGGCGGCAGCGATGGCAGCCCAGCCGAGCATGTGCAGGATGTTCCGGCGTTCCATACTGCGTCCCCAGGTCGAGAGGAACTGAATGAGCTGACCGAAGGCCGCGTCGCGCTGGCGGGCCGACACAGGGCCGGTGGTCAACGGCCTCAGTTGGTGGATGACAGTCGCGGCGAGTGCGGTGGGCACCGGCTGGGGCGCCTCTGTCAACGCTGCACCTGAAGGCGTGTCACTGTCAATGAGGTCTCTGGGGTCGCACTCGTAGACCTGGGCCAGACGGCGCAGCGCGCTCAGACTGGGCTCGCGGCCGGACTCCGGCCATGTCTCCCAGTACGACAACTTCTTGGCGGTCATGGGCCGCTCGCCGTCCGCGTCGGGGAACATCGCGTTCCAGCGGTCGGCCACGGTCTGCTGACTCCAGCCCCGGGCAAGGCGCATGGCCACCCGCGCGTTGACCCGCTGCTCGCGCTGGACGAGAGCGGCGATGCTGCCCCAGGTCCAGCCGTCCGCGCGCAGCTCGGTGGTGAGCGCGGCCAGAGCCGCGCGGCGGCTGCGGTGCTGTTTGGTGACCAACGGCCGGCCTCCTCACTCTCGGTCTTCGGCTCGTCACTCATGCTACGGGCGGGCACGGACAGCCGGAGCGCCCGAACAGCCCCCGACAGGGCTCTGACCTGCGGACTCCCCGTTCAACGGGGAACTTCCGCAGCGTCACCCACCATCCCCTCCCCGGCACACAGGGTCGTTGAGCGGCTACGGACGGCGAAACAGTGGCAGGCCCCGAGACGCCGGACAGGAGGTCAGCACGCATGTCCCGCCACGCCCCGACCGCAACCGTTCCGTACATCACGGCCTGGAGTTCCGAACAGCGGCTCAACGCCCTTGTCATCGCCCATCCCCGCGTCGGCATCGGCTACCCCGACGAAACCGTGGCCGACCGGGACGCGCACGGCGTGCTGTGGACGCGGACGGACTGCCGCCCGGGTCAGGGGCGGCCGGAGTTCGGGCGGGTGCATCCGCTGCGGCAGCGGCGGGCCATGCGGAAGCTGCTGTGCCAGATCTGCGCGGCTCCGGCCGACCGCACGGATCAGGGCGTGCTCTGGCTGCTGGGCGACGACCGGACGGACTGGCCGGGCTGGCCGGAACGGATGGCGGCCACGCACCCGCCCGTGTGCCTGCCGTGCGCCCGCGTCGCCGTCCGGGCCTGCCCCTTCCTGCGGCGGAACTACGTCGCGGTCCGGGTCCGCGACTCCCGGATCGCCGGAGTTCACGGCGTGCGCTACCGTCCCGGATGGCCGTTCCCGGAGGTCGCGGACGGCGGCGACGGCATTCTCCTGCCCTACGACCACCCGGACATCCCCTGGGTCCGCGCCGCACAGCTCATCCGGGAACTGCGCGGCTGCACGATCGTGGACCTGGACACCGAGACCCTTGAGAGGACCTCGCATGCTCGTCGGTGAGCAATTCGGCAGGCTCTTCGAGACGTTCGAGAGGACGGCCTTCCGGCTCGAAACACTGGCCGTCTACGACATCGAGGAGGAACGCGAGGAGTTCGAGGACTTCCTGGCCGGGAAGCCGATGCCGCCGGAATGGTCGGACAACCCGTGGGTACGTTCCATGACCGAGCTCGGTAAGTCGGTCTCACGTGTCCACGTCCTCCGTTCCCCGTTGTCCGACTACCTCCGGTACGAACTCGCCGCCTATCCGGGCAATATCACCGCGGGCGAAAGGATCGGCATCATCGATCTGGCCCAGCGCGAGGTGCACGGCCTGCCGGACCACGACTTCTGGCTGTTCGACGACGCGACGGCGTACCGCATGCACTACACGGACGCCGGGGCCTTCATCGGCGCGGATCAGCTCCCGGAGTCCCGGCTGGACGAGTATCGCGGGTACCGTGACACCGCTCTTGCCCATGCCGTTCCGTTCGAGGAGTACCAGCGGACGCGATGTGAGAATAATCGAGAATAGTTCCACCGTGCCGAAGGCTTCGGCTCCACTCTGGGGCTGCTCCATCACGACAAGGAGAGGAAGGCCATGGCACGACGGCTGCGGCTGTTGGGGAGTACCTCGGGAATCGGTGACTGTCCGACGTTGTACGAGGACCTGGACACGGGCGATGTGCTCGTCCAGGGCCAGGCGGTGACGGAGTCACACGATGTGGCTGCGCTCAGGAACGTGAAAGAAGGAGAGGGCTTCGTCGTCGTTCCGCGCCGGCTTCTGGCCGACTTCGCGCCGCGAACGGCGGACCGACAGGTGGAGTTCGTTCCCCAGGAACAGATCAACGAGTACGTGAACGACGGATTCGAGCACACCGCCTGGCGGTTGGAGACCCGGACCGGATACCTCACGGATCAGCGGATGCCGTCCTACCAGGAATTCCGGCGCACGGGCGACACCGCAGGGGAGGTCGGGCATCCATGGTTCGAGAACGTCCGCCGGATGACCAGCGGCGGCAAGCGGTTCGAGCGGGTACGTATCGTGGACCATCCGCCAACCACCGGTCAGCGCTACCTTTTGGCCTGTGGCCGGACCAACGTGGCCGCCGGTGAGGACATCCGCTGTCTATGGCGCTCGGATGCCGAGCGGATCGGGGTGGACCTCTGGGACTTCTGGCTCTTCGACTCGCGCACGGTGGCCCGGTTCCACTTCGAAGGCGAGCGCACCGTCGGCATGGAGCTGATCACCGAACCCGCCGAGGTGTTGCGCGCCTGCCAGGTGCGCGACGCGGCTTGGCATCACGCGGTGCCCTACGAGAAGTTCAGGGCTCAGGTACCGTCCGCTGAGTGAGCACCGATTTCCAGCGAGGCCGGGTGTCCCTCGGCGTGCGGTTGCGCGAACTGCGCGTGGAGGCCGGGCTCACGGGGCGGCAGTTGGCCGACCGGCTGGGATGCACGCAGTCGAAGATCAGCAAACTGGAGAACGGCCGACAGACGCCGACGGCCAACGACCTGGCCGCCTGGGCCGCATGCACGGGGCAGCCCGGGGCGTCGGCCGAACTCATAGGGCGCTTGCGCGGTCTGGAGACCCAGTACCGGTCCTGGCGTCGCCAACTCGCCGGAGGCTACCGCGCGGTCCAGGAGGCCCATGGCGCGCAGGCGCGCGAGACGCGCGTGCGCCGAAGCTTCGACCCGACGCTCATTCCTGGGCTGTTGCAAACGGCTGCCTATGCGCGAGGGGTGCTCACCCGATACGCGGCGCTCCATACCGCGCCGCGCGACATCGAGGCGGCGGTACGGGCGCGCATGCGTCGGCAGTACGTTCTCGGAGAGCCCGGCCGGACTTTCCATTTCCTCCTGTGGGAGGGAGCCTTGTGGGCGCGTCCCTGCGGCGCGGATGTCCTCGCCGCTCAGCTCGAACACCTGGCGGCCCGGCTCGGCCCCGGACCCGTGCGCCTGGGCCTGATCCCTTTCGGCGCGGACATGAACGTGCCGGCTGGCGTCGGTTTCTCCCTCCACGACAACCGCCTCGTGATCACCGAGACCTGGCACGCCGAAATGTGGCTGGACGATCCAGCCGACGTGGCGGTCCACCTCGCGGCGTGGAAAGCGCTGGAGAGGAACGCCGTCTACGGCTCCACAGCCCACCGCATCGTCCTCGGCGCCCTGCGCTCTCTGTCGACCGGCGAATAACGGCGCATCACTCCGGCTGGACCGACGGCGAATGCATACGTTGAGGAGGCTACGAAGTCCATGGAGGTGGGAGCGTGAACGGTGCACACGGCTTGCTCGCTCGCGAGGCGTTCGGGGGTGTGGTGGCCACGGTCGTGGACAACAACCCCGGGATGGACGGTGTGACGGCCACACGTGTGGTGGAGGAGGCGTTGAAGTTCGTGGCGGCTGCGGCGACCTTCCCCGGTGTGTATGTCCAGCCGTCTCGCGTGGTCGACGAGGGATGGCACGCACTGATCCTGCACACGGCTGTGTACGCCGGTCTGTGCGATCGGCTGGGCCGCTTCGTGCACCACTTCCCCGAGCGTCCGGACACCTCCCGGCACGACCCGCACTCGATGGCCCGGACCATGGCCCTGATCGAGAGAGCGGGCCACAGCGCCGACCGGGAGTTGTGGACCGGCCCGGGGAATCCGCTGATTCCGGTGGCGGCGAACTGTTCTCACACCCCGAAGCCCGGCGGCTGCGGGCCGATCAACCCCGGCGGCTGCGCCTCCCACTGCTCCGGCACGGGTTCATGAACGCCGACGACGCGCGGCATGTGCGGGGTGTCCTGCGGCGTCTGGGGATTCCCGGTGTGGTCGCGCCGGAGAATCCGGACGAGCCGGCCGGGGACTGGCGGGTGTACGACCGGGACGATCCGGCGACGCGCGTGGACGTCACGGCCGATGCCCTGGCAGCACTGGCGAAGGCGTTTCCCGCCGGACCGGCAAGGGGCTTCGTCGTCACCTGAACCGGCTCCGCCGGCTCTGCCGCCGGGGCGGCGCGGTCGTGCGCGGGTGTTCAGTACGCCGCGCGGCGGCAGGCTCCTTCGGCGTCGCCGTAGCGGACGCCGATGTCCCGGAGGAGATCGATGCACTCCTGGGTGTGGGCCGGGCCCTGGGCGCCGACCCGGCACGCCTCCGACTCCTCCGGGCCCACGGTGTAGCCCTGTCCGATCAGGTGGCGTTCGCAGTCGGCGGTGGTGGCCTGCGCCGGGGCGGCCAGCGTCAGGGCTCCGGCGGCCAGGCAGGCGGTCATCAGTAAGTTCCTCAGCATGCGCATGAGATCAAGCCTGCCGGACGCAAGCCGCTTTGTCAGCCCACGTACTGACGGGCCGTCGAGGTGCGCTGGGTCTTCTCCAGGGTGCGGAGGCGGGCTTCCACCTCCGGGGGGACCGGGCGGCGTTCGCGCAGGAGCCAGGGGAGGCCGGCCGTCGCGCGGGCCACGGCTGCCGCCGAGGTCGTGTCGCGGGGGATCGTGCGCAGGAGGTGGGCCGTGCGGCGGAGGGCCGGGCCCGGGGCGCGGCGGAGCCAGGTGAACCAGAGGGTGTTGCGGATGCCGTCGGCGCGGCGGCGGGTGGGGTCGCGGAGGCGGGAGGCCGCGTGGTGGATCGTCAGGCTCTCGTCGAAGACCAGCCACCAGCCGGCCGTCATCAGGTCGGCGGCGAGCAGTTCCTCCTCGCCGCCCAGCCACAGGCGCGGCGAGAAGCCGCCGGCCGCGCGGAAGGCGTCGGTGCGCAGGACGGTGGCGGCGGCCAGGAACGAGCCGAGCGCGGGGCCGGGCAGCCCGTCGGGGCGGGGCAGCGGCGAGTGGCGCAGCTCGGCCACGATGGGGTCCTCGGTGCCGGCCGGTTCGACGACGATGCGGGCGGTGACGGCGGCGACGCCGGGGTGGGCGTCGAGGAGGTCGGCGGCGGCGGCCAGGGAGCCGGGGGCCCACCAGGTGTCGTCGTCGCAGAAGGCGAGGTAGGGGGTGGTGACCTCGCGGGCGGCGAGGTTGCGGCCGATCGCGCCGAGGTTCGCGCCGGGGGTGAGCACCCGGGCCGCGGGGTGGTGGAGTGCGACGGCCTCGGCGGTGCCGTCGGTGGAGCCGTTGTCCGTGATCAGGATCGGGGGCCGCTCCGGCAGCTCGGCGAGCCGGTCGAGGGTGTGGAGCAGTTCGGCCCTGCGGTTGTGGGTGATGATCACGACCGAGACGCGGTCATCCGGCGGCATGGGCGGCCTCCAGTCGGCGGACCCCGGCCTCCACGGCGGTCGGCAGCCGCCGCCGGTCGCGCAGGGCGGCGGGGAGGCGGGGCAGGAGCTGGCCGAACGCCGTCCGGGCGGTGGCGTCGGCGCGGGCGTCCAGGGCCAGCCGCCAGGTGGCGCGGAGGGCGACGGGGAGGGGCCGCCGCAGCCAGGTGGTGAGGACGTCGTTGCGGCGCATGTGGGCGAGCCGGTGCGGCCGGGGGGCGTCGGCGGGGTGGTGGACGGCGGTGACCTGCGGCGCGTGGCAGACGTGCCAGCCTGCCGCCGTCAGGTCGTAGGCGAGGAGCGTCTCCTCGCCGCCGATCCACATCAGCGGGTGGTAGCCGCCGGTGGCGAGGAACGCGGAGCGGCGGGCCACGGCCGCGCAGCCGAGGAAGCCGAGCACGGCGGGTCCCGGCATGCCCGGCGCGGTGCCGAGGGGGGACGCGGCCAGGATCTCGTTGATCGGGTCCGGGGTGAGGTCGTGGCCGACGGCGATGCGCGCGGCGAGCAGGCCGATGCGCGGCTCGGCGTCCATGATCGCGGCGGCGGCAGCCAGCGAACCGGGCGTGTACCAGGAGTCGTCGTCGCTGAAGGCGATGTAGCGGGCGGGCAGCGCGCGGACGCCGTCGTTGCGGGCCAGCGGGCCGCGATTGGTGGGCAGGCGGAGGACCCGCACGTCGGGGAACCGTTCGGCGACCAGGGCGGCGGTGCCGTCGGTGGAGCCGTTGTCCGCGACGAGGACCGGCGGCCGTTCGGGGAGGGCCGTCAGCTGTTCGAGGGTGGCCAGCAGGGTGGCGGCACGGTTCCGGGTCGCGATGACCACCCCGACGGGGGCGGTGGGTTCGGGGTTCTTCGGTGGCACGCGCGCCGAGTGCCCCGGCCGTGCGGCGCGAAACGTTTCGGACGGTCACGGCGGGTAACCCGGGGCGGATGACGAGCCAAGTCAGGACGACGAGCGAGGTCGGACGAACCCTGGTGACGGGGTGGTTCAGCTTTCTGGACGGCGAGGCGACGGCCGGGGACCTGCTGGCGCTCGGCCGGGTGCGGCAGGTGCTCGACGCGCACGGCGTGCCGTACGACGTCGCGTGGAGTCCCCGGTTCGAGCCGGGCGGGCCCGCGCTGGACGCCGTGCGGCCCGGTGACTACACGCGGCTGGTCTTCGTGTGCGGGCCGGTGCACGGGCCGCAGATCGCGAATCTGCACCGCCGTTTCGCGCACTGCCGCCGGGTGGCGGTCGGCGTGTCGGTGATCGATCCGGCGGATCCGGCGGTGGCGGGCTTCCACGAGGTGCTGGCGCGCGACGGCGCCGATCCGGCCCTGCCGCCGGGGCAGGACCTGGCGATGCGCGCGCCGCGCGGCCCCGGCGTGCCGGTGGTGGGCGTGCTGCTCACGCACGGGCAGCGGGAGTACGGCGAGCGGCGGGCGCACGACGCGGTGAGCGGGGCCGTGCGGAGCTGGCTGGCGGGCACGGACTGCGCGCCGGTGGCGCTGGAGTCCCGGCTGGACCGGGAGGACGGGCTGCTGTGCGGGACGGCGGAGGAGTTCCTGTCGGTGGTGGCACGGCTGGACGCCGTGGTGACCGACCGGCTGCACGGGCTGGTGCTGCCGCTGCGCGTGGGGGTCCCGCCGCTGGTGATCGATCCGGTGCGGGGCGGGGCGAAGGTGTCGGCGCAGGCGCGGGCCTGCCGCTGGCCGGCGCTGGTGCCCGCCGAGCGGGTGGAACCGGCGCGGCTGGACGCGTGGCTGCGGTGGTGTCTGGACCGGGGCGCGGGGGCGGCCCGGCGGCGGCGCCCGCTGGTGGTGGCGCCGGATCCGGCGGACCGGCTGCCGGAGGCGCTGGGCGTGCCGGGGGCGACCGGGGGGCTGGTCCCGGCGGACGCCTCCGCGATTGGAATCGCCGTGGGCGGGTAATCGGGGAGGCGCTTCAGCGCTGAACGCACCGAAGGTGCGGATGGTCCGGCCTGTGCCGGGGTGAGGAGAGCCGATGTCGGCTGACGGATCCGGGGGCTCGCGGGACGCCAAGCGGGAACAGCTCGACCCGCTGCGCGACCGGCCGCAGGACGGCCCGCTGACGACGGGCTTCGGCACGCGGGTCGATGACACGGACAACGCCCTGCGGGCCGGGGAGCGCGGTCCGACGCTCCTGGAGGACTTCCACTTCCGGGAGAAGATCACGCACTTCGATCACGAGCGCATACCCGAGCGGGTGGTGCACGCGCGGGGCGCGGGCGCGTACGGCACCTTCCGGCCGTACACGTCGCTGGCGGAGTACACGCGGGCGGACTTCCTCCAGGACCCGGACCGCGAGACGCCGGTGTTCGTGCGGTTCTCGACGGTGGCCGGGTCGCGCGGGTCCGCGGACACGGTCCGCGACGTGCGCGGGTTCGCCACCAAGTTCTACACCAGGGAGGGCAATTACGACCTGGTGGGCAACAACATGCCGGTGTTCTTCATCCAGGACGCCATCAAGTTCCCCGACTTCGTGCACGCGGTGAAGCCGGAGCCGCACAACGAGATACCGCAGGCCCAGTCGGCGCACGACACGTTCTGGGACTTCGTGTCGCTCCAGCCGGAGTCGACGCACATGCTGATGTGGCTGATGTCGGACCGGGCGCTGCCCCGCAGTTACCGGATGATGCAGGGCTTCGGCGTGCACACCTTCCGTTTCGTCAACGCGGAGGGGCGCGGCACGTTCGTGAAGTTCCACTGGCGGCCGGTGCTGGGCACGCACTCGCTGGTGTGGGAGGAGTGCCAGGCGATCGCGGGCAAGGACCCGGACTTCAACCGGCGCGACCTGTGGGAGGCCATCGAGCGGGGCGACTTCCCCGAGTACGAACTCGGGGTGCAGCTCGTGCCGGAGGAGGACGAGTTCCGCTTCGACTTCGACCTGCTGGACCCGACGAAGATCATCCCGGAGGAGACCGTGCCCGTGCGGCCGGTCGGGAAGATGACGCTGCACCGCAATCCGGACAACTTCTTCGCCGAGACCGAGCAGGTCGCCTTCCACACGGCGCACGTCGTGCCGGGCATCGACTTCACCAACGATCCGCTGCTCCAGGGCCGCAACTTCTCCTATCTGGACACCCAGTTGATCCGGCTCGGCGGCCCGAACTTCCAGCAGCTGCCGGTCAACGCCCCACTGGCGACGGTGCGCAACAACCAGCGCGACGGCTACGGCCAGCACCGGATCCACCCCGGGCGGACGTCGTACACGCCCAACTCCCTGTCCGGCGGCTGCCCGGCGACCGCCTCGCCGGACGAGGGCGCCTACGTCCACCGCCAGGAGCGGGTGGACGGCGCGAAGATCCGCCGGCGCAGCGAGAGTTTCGCCGACCACTACAGCCAGGCCACGCTGTTCTGGAACAGCATGGCCGACTGGGAGAAGGACCACATCGTCGCGGCGTTCCGCTTCGAGCTGGGCAAGGTCGGCGTCCGCGAGATCCGGGAGCGGCAGGTCGAGCGGCTCAACCACGTCGACCACACGCTGGCCACCCGGGTGGCCGAGGGCGTCGGGGTCGCGCCGCCCAAGGCGCCGGTCACCGAGAACCACGGCCGCACCTCGCCCGCACTGAGCCTGGCGGAGAGCCCGGCCGGGACGATCGCCACCCGCCGGGTCGCGATCCTGGCGGCGGACGGGGTGGACGGGGCCGACGTGGCGGCGCTGCGCGACGCCCTGGCAGGCGGCGGCGCGGCGGCCGAGGTGCTGGCCCCGCGCGACGGCGAGGTCCGCGCGGCGGGCGGCGGCACGGTGGCGGTGGACCGGGCGATGAACACCATGGCGTCGGTGCTGTACGACGCGGTGTGCGTGCCGGGCGGCGAGGAGAGCGCCCGCGCGCTGCGCTCGGACGGCCTGGCGCGGCACTATGTGGCGGAGGCGTTCAAGCACGGCAAGGGCATCGCGGCGCTGGGCGCGGGCGTGGGGGTGCTGCGCGCGCTGGACCTGCCGGGCGTGCGGCTGGCGACGGACGGGGACGGGGAGGCGGACCGGGACCGGGACCGGGACACCGGCGACGCGGAGGGGAGCGGGGGCCGGGTGGTCGACGACCGGGGCGTGGTCAGCGGCACGGACGGGGCGGCTGCCGCGACGGTCGCGGCCACGTTCGCGGACGTCATCGCCTACCACCGGCACTTCGACCGGGACAGCGACCGGGTGGCCGGCTGAGGCGTGTCCGGGGCATAGTCCGGGCCCCGCGGGGTACTGCCGCGTGGCGGCCGGAGCGGAAAGCCTGGACAGGACAGCAAGGGAGGGCGGTCAGCCATGGCCCAGTTCGTCAGGGATGTCATGACACCGGCGGTCGCGTCGCTGGGACCCGACGCCTCGCTCGTGGAGGCGGCGCAGCTCATGCGGGCGCAGGACATCGGCGACGTCCTGGTCGCGCGGGACGGCGTGCTGCTCGGCGTCGTCACCGACCGGGACATCGCGGTGCGCGCGGTGGCGGAGGGGCTGGACCCGCTCACCGTCGACTGCGAGACCGTCTGCACCCCCGACCCCGTGTGCGTGGCGCCCGAGGACGAGGTCGGCACGGCGGCGCGCCTGATGCGGACGCACGCGGTGCGCAGGCTGCCGGTCGTCAGCGGGAACGGGGTGGTGGGCGTGGTGAGCCTCGGGGACCTCGCGCGCGCCCAGGACCCGGACTCGGCGCTCGCCGACATCAGCCGGGCCGCACCGGACTCCTGACCCGGACCGGGCGGCACCGTGCGGGGGGCCGGGGGATCGCGGGTTCCCCCGGCCCCCCGCCCTCTTCGTGGCCCTCTTCGCGGCCCTCTTCGTGCTCCCGGGGGTTCACTCCCCCGGGGTACGGGCCAGCTCGGGCGAGGCGGTGTCCAGCGGCACGGACTCGGAGCGGACCATGCCGAGCTGCACCGCCTGCCGGGGCAGCACCGCGTCCAGCAGCCAGTCGGCGGCGACGCGGAACCGGTTGCCCGGCATCGCCAGCAGGTGGTAGCCGCGGGTGACGGCCCCGGCCAGCGGCCCGGACAGCGGGATCCGGTACGGGTTGGCCGCTGCCTTGACCCCGCCGAGGTCCACGACGAAGCCCTTGTCGTGGTGCTCGTACGGGGCGCGCTCCCCCATGCCGTGGCGGGCGGCGATGTTGCGCGCGGCCGTCCTGCCCTGCCGCCAGGCGTGCTGGGCGGTCATCGGGGTGTACGAGCCGGGCTTGGTGAGGTCGGGCACGGCGGCGGCGTCGCCGCAGGCGAAGACCTCCGGGTGGTCCGGCACGTTCAGGTACGCGTCGACGCACAGCCGGCCGCGTTCGGTGGGCAGGCCCACCTCGGAGACCAGCGGGTCGGGGCGGACGCCGACGCACCAGATCAGGCTGCGGGTCGGGACGAACTCGCCGTCGTCCAGCAGCACGCCCTCCGGCTGGGCCTCCTTGACCGACATGCCGGTCCGCACGTCCACGCCGCGCTGCCGCAGCACCCGGTCGGCGGTGCGGGAGAGCCGTTCGTCCAGCTCGGGCAGCACGCGGGGGGCGATGTCCAGCAGCATCCAGCGCGGGCGCACCGTGCCGCCGGCCCGTTCGCGGCGCACGATCGAGTCCGCGAACATCGCGCCGTGCGCGGCGACCTCCGTGCCGGTGTAACCGGCGCCGACGACGATGAACGTGGAGCGCGCCCGGCGCTCCTCCTCGTTGTCGGCGTGCGCGGCCAGTTCGAGCTGGCGGACGATGTGGTCGCGCAGGTACAGGGCCTCGGGCAGGCCGCGGAAGCCGCGCGCGTACTGTGCCACGCCGGGGATGGGCAGCAGTCGGCTGACGCTGCCGACGGACAGGACGAGGGTGTCGTAGGCGAGCTCCCCCTCGTTCCCCTCGGGGCCGGTGAAGCGGACCCGGCGGGCGTCGAGGTCGACGCCGGTGGCCTCGCCCAGGACGAGCCGGGTGCCCGGCAGCGTCGCGGTGAGCGAGACGGTGACCCGGCGCGGCTCCAGGATTCCGGCGGCGACCTGGGGCAGCAGCGGCAGGTAGAGGAAGTAGTCGGTGGGATTCAGCAGCACGATCTCCGCGCGCTTCCCCACCGTGCGGGACAGCTGCCGCGCGGTCTGGTAACCGGCGAATCCCGCCCCGACGATCACGATCCGGGGCCGGCTCATGCGCACCTCCTTGACGCGGGAATGTGATGGTGGCGGGTACCCGCCCCGGTCCGTCCGAAGCGCTCCGGACCCGGCGGCGGGGCCGGGCTCAGAGGCGGGCGAGCTTGGCCTCGATGCCGCGGCCCTTGGTGCGGACCACGCCGTCGGCCAGTTCCACGAGTCTGCTGTTGGTGCGCTGCGACTGGCGGCGCAGCAGGCCGAAGGCGGTGTCCGCGTCGCAGCCGAGGACGTGCATGAGGATGCCGCACGCCTGGTCGATGACCGGGCGGGAACGCAGCGCGGTGTCGAGTTGATCCACCTCGGTCAGGGCACGCTCACAGGCGTGGTCGCTGGCGAGGGTGCGGGTGGCGAGGTCGCCGATGAGGGTCGCGGTGGTGCGGGTCCGGTCGTCCAGCAGGCCGGGCCGGAAGCCGCAGACGGTGACGGTCACGGTGAGTCCGTCGTGGTGGAACGGCAGGGTCGCGGTGGAGCGCACCCCGGCGTCGAGCGCCATGGCGCGGTAGCGGGGCCAGCGCCGGTCGGCCAGCAGGTCGTCCGCGGCGACCGGCTCTCCGGTGCGCAGCGTGGCCGGGACGGGGCCCTCGCCGGTCGCCCACTGGACGGTGAGGAGCGGGGCCAGGTCGGGGTGGGTGACGGCGGCCTTGGTCTCGGGTCCGCCGTGGTCGTCGTCGGGGCCGACGGTCGCCGCCGCGCCGCAGGCCGCGGGCGTGCACAGGGCAGCCCGCTCGGCGAGCTTGACCAGAGCGCGAGCGGAGATGTCCGTCGGCTGCTCATGTGTGCGGTTGTCGGGCATGACCGTCGCCTTCCCGGGCAGTTTGCACCGAAACGGCTGACGATACGCTTATCCGACTTGATGAGGATTACGGTTCCGGTATGGCCGACGAGGAAGATTACGGCGCCGAGCTTACGGACTTCCGCAAGCGGGTGGCGGAGCTGCGCGCGACACGCGCCCTGCCGGGAGGCGGTGGGCCGGCCAATCTTGATGCCGCCCTTTTTGAACTCCAGTATGTTTCTGACCTGTTGTGGCCGCGCTATGAGCAACTGACGGCTGAACAACGGAAGTCGGGACGCAACGGCGATTCCCGGGAACAGCAGTTGCTGCGCGCGGTGTTTCAACGACTCCCGGTACCGGTGCTGTTGCTGGACCGGGAGGGCGTGGTGAGCCGTATCAACTTCGCCGCCTGCCAGCTGTTCGGGCTGCGCCCCGGTTACGCGGCCGGGCGTCCCATCACCGCCTCGTTCGCCCACGAGGGCCGGGCCGCCTTCCGCAGCCAGGTGGCCGCCGTCGCGCGCCACGACGGCAACCGCACCCTGGCCGTGGAGCTGATGCGCGGGCTGGCGGCCGAGTCGGGCGACGCCCAGCGGCCGGGGCGGCTGTGGGTGACGCTGGCCGCCGTGCGCCCCCCGGGGCACCGGCGCACCTCCGTGCTCGCCGTCTGCCAGCCGACGGCCGAGCGGCCGGGGGCCGGGGCGGGGACCGGGGTGGCCGCGCCGCCCGTTCCGGTCGAGGCGGTGACGCCGCCCGATCCGGCCGAGGTCAGCAGCCGGGTGGAGCTGATGGACCTGGTCGACGACGTGACGACCGCGCTGCTCACGTCCGCCCCGGCTTCGGGGGCGGCCGGGGCCGCCGGGGCCGCCGGGACATCCGGGGACGCGCCGCTGGAACGGGCCTGCGAGGTGCTGCGCGGGCGGTTCGCGGACTGGGTGATCGCGGACCGGGCCGTACCGGGGGGCGGTCAGCTCCGGCGGGTCACGGTGCTGGGGCCCGAGGCGGCGCCCGGGACGGGCGGGGCGGAGGCGGCGGAGGCGATCGCCGTCCAGGACCCGGCCGGGGCGCCGTTGATCGGCGAGGCGGCGGGGGCGGGCGGTTCGGCGCTGCAGATCCGGCCGGAGGACGTGCACGCGCTGGGCGAGGCGGGGGACGGCGTTCCGGTGCTGGCGCTCACGGAGGCGTCGTCGCTGCTCTGCGTGCCGCTCACGCTGCCGTCGGGAGCGGTGCTCGGGGTGCTCACTCTGCTCCGGACGGGGGGCCGCCGCGCTTTCGGACTGGCCGAGGCGAGTGCGATGGAGCGGATGTCCCGCCATATCGCCCTCGCCCTGCGTGCCGCCTGACCACGTGGGGCAGCACCCCCCACAGCCCGCAGCACAGCAGGAACGCCCAGACGGCGATGGCGATCCCGGCCCCCCGGCCGACCGCCACGTCCACCACGAGCATCAGCGCGCCGGCGAGGGCGAGGCCGAGCGCGGCCAGCCCCGCCGTCGCGAGCCGGGAGGAGATCTCCACGATCTCCCGCTTGGCGCCACGCCGGAACAGCAGCCGGTGCAGCGCCGCGGGCGCCGTGAACAGGACCGTGGCCGTCATCGCCAGCATCAGCGTGACCACGTACGTCGTGCGCTGGACGTCGTCCAGCGAGGGGAAGCGGTAGGTGAACGCCAGCGTCAGGAGGAACGCGAAGAGGATCTGCACGCCGGTCTGGGTGACGCGCAGTTCCTGGAGCAGCTCCGCGAAGTTCCGGTCGTCTCTTTCCGGCGGGGTCTCGTTGCGCAGCCTCTGTCTCGGCATGACGTCATCCTGCACCGCCCGCCTCCACCTGTTCACGGAGGCGCGTGCAGGTGCGGTTCAGCAGTCGTGAGACGTGCATCTGCGAGATGCCGATCTGCTCGGCTATGCCGCTCTGCGTCATGCCCCGGAAGAACCGCAGGTAGAGGATCTGCCGCTCGCGCTCGGGCAGCTCGCGCAGCCGGGTGCGGACCGACTCGCGCTCCACGACCCGGTCGAAGCCGGGCTCGGTGCGGCCGAGGGTGTCCAGCAGCGAGAATCCGTCGTCGGAGCCCGCGACTTCCGCGTCGAGGGAGAGCACGGTGAAGCTGTTCATCGCCTCCAGTCCGGTCCTGGCCTCCTTCTCGGTCATGTTGGCGGCCTTGGCCAGCTCCTCGGGGTCGGGCCGGCGGCCGTCGAGGGTGTGGGACAGCTCGTTGTTGGCGGTACGCACCCGGTTGCGCAGCTCCTGCACGCGGCGCGGGACGTGCATGCCCCACAGGTGGTCGCGGAAGTGGCGCTTGATCTCGCCGACGATGGTGGGGACGGCGTAGCTCTCGAACGCCGTTCCGTAGCCGGGGTCGTAGCGCCGCACGGCCTTGACCAGGCCCAGGTGGGCGACCTGCTCCAGGTCTTCGAGGTTCTCGCCGCGGTTGCGGTACTGGCGGGCGAGGCGTTGGGCCATCGGCATCCACGCGCACACGATCTCGTCGCGCAGCGCGTCGCGTTCGGGGCCGTCCTCCATCGCCACGAGCCGGCGGAACGCCTCCTTGGTGTCCGGGGCGTCGTCGTGCGGGTGGCGGCGGGGCTTCCTGACGTGGGTGGTGGGCATCGGCTTTCAGCTCCCTGCTGAGGTGTCCCTGTTGGTTCACTGGGTCACCGCGGGAGCACACGGACCACAGGCGGCACTCGCCCGGAGCCATGGGGCTCCCGCGGGTGTGCCTGCAGTCCGAAGCACATTGATTCACCTGCCCGACCGTTCCGGGGGCAAACAGCGTCATTCCCCCCGGGTACCGGAGTCGGCCGGGGGCACGCCCAACTCCCTGCCGGGTCAGTGCTGTTCGGCGCCGACCATGCCGATGAGCCGCAGCGCGTCCGCGGAGGCGGAGCCGGGCTCGGGTGCGTAGGCCACCAGCACCTGGTCCTCCTCCCCCAGCACGGACAGGGTCTGGAACGTCAGCCAGAGGTCCCCGACGAGCGGGTGGTGGAACCGCTTCTCGCCGTGGGTCTTCTCCCGCACGTTGTGATCGGTCCACAAGCGGCGGAACAGTTCGCTCTTCAGCGACAACCCGCCCACCAGCTCCGCCAGTCGCCGGTCATCCGGGTGGTCCACGGCGTGCAGCCGCAAGTAGGCGACGGTCTCGCGGGCCTTGAGCTCCCACTCGGGGAAGATCTCGGCCGCGCGCGGGTCGAGGAAGCACAGCCGGGCCCAGTTCCGCTCGTCGGGCGGGAGGGCGCCGAAGTCGAGCATCAGGGCGGCGGCCATCCGGTTCCACGCCAGGATGTCCGTGCGGTGGTCGATGACGTACGCCGGGGCGTCGTGCATGGAGTCCAGCAGGTTCCGCAGGCGCGGGCTGGCCGCCCGGCGGGCGCGGCGCGGCCGGCGGGCGGCCCGGCGCGGCCTGGCCAGGCCGAACAGGTAGCCGCGCTCGTCGTCGTCCAGACGCAGCGCGCGGGCCAGCGCGTCGAGGACCTCCTCGGACACCCCGCCGCCGCGGCCCTGTTCGAGCCGCATGTAGTAGTCGGCGCTGACGCCCGCGAGTTGGGCCAGCTCCTCCCGGCGCAGCCCCGGAACGCGGCGCCGCCCGCCCAGGTCGGGCAGACCCACATCCTCCGGACGGACGCGCGCACGGCGGGATTTGAGGAATTCGCCCAGCTCCTTGGCCATGCGTCCAGTATCCCGTGCCCGTCCGGCGCCCTGCCTGGCCCTGGCGGTCCCACCCAGGCGGTGCCGTGCCGCCCCGGATCGCCAGGTCCCCGCCGGGTGCGCAGACCACGCGCGGGCCGCGCGGGCCGTCCGGGGGCGCCAACGTTCCACGCCGCGTGGAGCGGGTCGGGACCGGCCGTGAGCCGCACGGACGCGGCGGACGGTCCGGCCGCCGAGCGGCGGGCACCAGCCGTCGCGGGTCGTGCGGGACGGGCACCACGGGTCGTGCGGGTCATGCGCCAGGCGTCGGGGTATCCCCCGAGTCCGTCGTCCGTCGTCCGTCGTCGCCGGGGCCTGGCCCGGCAGTATCGCGCGCGGGCGCGGCGGCCAGCCTGGCCCTGCCGGTCCTAGGGACGGCAAGACTCTGGGCAGGTGTGCGGGCGGCTCCCACAGTGAGTGCCATGGACTCCATCGCGGACATGAAGATCAGCCGCACCGGATTCGGTGCGTGGGCCATCGGCGGCGGCGGATGGCGTTACACGTGGGGCCCGACCGACGACGCGGAGTCGGTCGCGGCGATCGGACGGGCCGTGGCGCTGGGCGTCAACTGGGTCGACACGGCGGCCGTCTACGGCCTCGGCCACTCGGAGGCCGTCGTCGGCCGGGCGCTGGCGTCGCTGCCGCCGGACCAGCGGCCGTACGTGTTCACCAAGGCGGGCCTGGTGTGGAACGAGGCGCAGCCGCTGGCCGCGCCGTACCGCATCATGCGGCCGGAGAGCGTGCGCCGCGAGGTCGACGCCTCGCTGCGGCGGCTCGGCGTCGACCACATCGACCTGTACCAGGTGCACTGGCCGGACACCGGCGAGGCGCTGGACTGGGAGGCGCCGCCGGGCGGGGACGGCGGGGACGGTGCGGCCGTCTCGCCGCGTGCGACGCCGCTGGCCGAGTACTGGCAGGTGATGGCCGACCTGAAGCGGGCCGGGAAGGTGCGCGCGATCGGGCTGTCCAACCACTCCGTGGCGCAGTTGGCGGAGGCCGAGCGCATCGCGCACGTGGACGCGATCCAGCCGCCGTTCTCCGCCCTCGACCGGAGCGCGGCGCCCGAAGTGGCGTGGGCGCGCGAGCACGGCACGGCGGTGATCGCGTACTCCCCCATGCATTCGGGGTTGTTGAGCGGGGCGTTCTCGGCGGAACGGGTCGCCGCGCTGCCGCCGGACGACTGGCGGCGCACGCATCCGGACTTCACGGAGCGGCTGGCGGACAACCTGGCGGTGGCCGACGCCCTGCGGGCGATCGCGGAGCGGCGCGGTGTGCCGGTGCCGGCGGTCGCGGTGGCCTGGACGCTGGCGTGGCCCGGGATCTCCGGCGCGATCGTCGGCGCGCGGACACCGGCGCAGGTCGCGGACTGGGCGACGGCCGGAGATCTTCACCTGGACGAGGAGGAGTTGAGCACCGTCGCACGGGTACTCGGGGCAACGGGCGCGGGAACAGGTCCGTTCCGCCCCCGAAGCGGCCGGTCCGCGCCGTCGTCTCCCCGGAGCGGCGCGGACCGGCATCTCCCGCCGTCATCCTGTCCGTTGAGCGTATTTCACTCTGAATAACCGCTCGATTACGGCGCGTGTGACGGGCCACCGGACCCGGGAATACCCGTAGTGGGCGCTCAACTCCCTTGGTCCCGACCGTGATTCGAGGAGTGCGCCCGGGTGCGCGGCCTCCGCTCTCCTCCGGCGGAGGCCCCCCGGCCCGGGGCGTCGCCCTGGTCGGCCCAGCGAGGGAGTGTCCGAACCGTGAAACGCACTGTTCCGAAGCGGGTGGCGGCGTCCGCCGTCGCCGCCCTGGCGGCGATCGCGCTGCCCGCCGCCCCGGCGCGCGCCGCCGATCCCCTGCCCTGTGCCGCGCCCGCGGCCTGTGTGTGGTCGGGCCAGGACGGCACGGGCCTGCCGGGGGTCCTGCTCTTCCCCGAGTTCTTCCTCATCCCGCCGATCCTGAGCGCGCGGAACGAGTCGGGTCTGACGTGGTGCCTGTTCGCGGACCCGTTCTACACCGGGGCACGACTGGAGCTCGATCCCGGCGAGACGATCCGCGCCCTGCCCTACCCGGCCCGCTCCGCGGCCCCGGGGGACTGCCCGGGGTGACGGGTCACGGTCGCCCGGGTCGCCCGGCCGGCTCAGTAGCCGACCGTGCCGTCGATGCCCTCGCGCAGGAAGTCGGCGTGGCCGTTGTGGCGGGCGTACTCGTGGATCATGTGCAGCATCACCATGCGGAGCGAGACGTCCGCCTTCTTGCGCGGCCAGTAGCCGGTGACGTCGAGGGACGGGGCCCGCTCCTCGATGCGGCGCGCGTGCTCGACCTCCGCCCGCCAGGCGTCGAACGCCTCCGGGCGCGTGGCCGTGCTCGCGTCGTACGCCGTCTGGAAGTCGCCGTCCTCCGACCAGACCAGCGAGAGGTCCTCGCCGTTGATGACCCGCCGGAACCAGACGCGTTCCACCTCGGCCATGTGCCGGACCAGGCCGAGGAGGGAGAGCGTCGAGGGCGGCATCGACTGCCGCCGCAGCTCCTCGTCGGAGAGGCCGTCGCACTTCATGGCGAGCGTGGCGCGCTGGAAGTCGAGGAAGCCGCGCAGCATCTCGCGTTCCCCGGCGATCAGCGGCGGGTCGACGCGTTCGGTGGGCTCGGTCACCGCTGCCCCTTTCGGCAGGTCGGTCGCGGGTCAGCCGGCCGGTTGGCCGGCCGGCCGACCCGTTGGCCGGTCGGTCGGTCGGATCGGCGAGTCGCCGGTGGCCAGGCTATCCGGTGCGATCCCGGGGCCCCGCGGCCGGGGCCCGGCCGGAGCCGGTGGCGGGACCCGTGTCCTGCCCCCCAGGGGCGCCGGGCCTTCGGCGTGCCGGGGCCGGTCAGCCCAGGAGTTCGTCCGCGTGGCGCAGGGTGTGGGCGGCGACCTGGAGGCCGAGCCGCACGCCGGCCGTGTCGGCGGTCCTGGTGTGGATGCCGGACCAGACGCGGGCGTCGACGTTGTCCTGGGTGAGCTGGTGCCACGCCGTGTAGGTGCGGGTCACGCCGGGCGCCGTCGGGCTGGTCAGCTCGAACGGCGCGGTGCGCGGCCCGACGAGGGCGGTCAGGATCCCCTCGGCCGCGCCCGCGTAAGTGGCGTGGCCGCTCGGGTAGTCGGGGTGGGAGGGCGTGACGTGCAGCGGCGTCCAGTCCGGGTCGCCGCCCGCCCGCAGCGCGGTGACGGGCCGCCAGGTGACGTACGCGTACTTGCTGTCGGACGTGGCGATCTGCGTGTCCACCAGCGCGGTGTGGAACAGCGCGACCAGCGTGGCTCGTTCGGGCAGGGGCGCGTCGTGGCGGGCGAGCGCGACGCGCAGCGGCTCGGTGTAGAGGGTCAGCGAGGAGCCGTACCAGAACGCCGCCGTCTCGGTCTGCCCGGCGGTGCGGACCGTGCTGTCGGCGGCGCCGTAGTCGCGGACCTCGGCCAGGTCCGCCTCGTAGCGGGCCGAGCCGACCGGCGGCGGGGCGGGCAGCCGGTACTGGTCGGGGCTGTCGAGGAGGAACGGGCGGGCGAAGCGGTTGCCCGCCTGGGCGGCCGGGGCGTACGCGGGGGGCGTCGGCTGCCACACGCCGGGGGCCGGGTCGGGGGTGGCGAACGGCGCGTCGACCGACGCCGGGTCGAGCCCGTCGCCCTGGCGGTCGGCGAGGACCCGGTCGGCCTCGGCGCGGCCCGCGGCGAGCCCCTGGTCCTCGGCGGGTCCGTCGGGGATGCGGTCCAGGGTGCGCCGGAGGGCCGCGTCGAGTGCGTCGGCGCGGGCCGGGGTCAGCGTGGACAGGGCCCGGTGGACGGCACCGGCGAGGGCGGCGTCCTGGTAGTCGGCGCGGTCGGCGCCCCGGGGTGTCCCGTCCTGCAGGACGCGGGCGGCGGCGACCCAACTGATGGCCCAGGTGCGGCTGTTGGTGATGCCCGTGGGGGCTCCGGCGGTGGCGACCGTCTCGGCGGTGACGTCGTACCACTCCAGCACCACGTCCACGCGCGGGCTGGGGCGCGCGGAGTCGTCGGCGGTGGCGGCGGACGGCGCGGCGGCGGTGACGAGCGCGGCCAGCGCCACCGCCGAGGCCAGCGCGGAGGAGCGCAGGACGGACCGGCGCCGGGTGAGCTTCAGCATGGAGAGGGACTCCTGTCGGAATCGGGCAACGGGGTAGGGGTGGGCCGGGCGCGCACGGTGATCGCGCGGCGACCGCACGGTGGTCCGGGAGCGGGGGCGGCGGCTCGGTCGGGGGCCCTCACCGGCGGGCGCCGCGCTCGGGCGCGGGTCGGGCGCGGCATCGCGCCGCGCGGGCGTCTCCCCCCTGGTCACGCCGCTTATCGTCGCATCGGCAGATGAAGAGCGTCTGGCCTGTCGTGAAGCTCCTGTGTCCTCCCGGCCTGCCGCGCGCGGCAGGCGGGATCACCGCTCGGCCTCCGCGGGGGCGGGCCGCGGCTCCTGGCCGAACTGGGCGGCCTGGATGGCGTACAGCTCGCGGAAGTGGCCGCCGGGCCGGGCCAGCAGCTCGGCGGGGCTGCCGGATTCGACGAGGCGTCCCTGGTGCAGGACGTGGATCAGGTCGGCGTGCCGGACGGACGCCATGCGGTGGGTGATGAGGATGATCGTCTGGCCGCGCGCGGCGAGTTCGCGGATCTGGTCGAACACCCGCTGCTCCTCCTTCGCGTCGAGCGCCGCGGTGGGCTCGTCCACGATGAGGACGGGGGCGTCGCGGTAGTGGGCGCGGGCGATGCCCAGGCGCTGCCACTGGCCGCCGCTGAGCTGATGGCCGCCCTGGTAGCCGCGCGCCAGCAGCGTGTCCCAGCCGCGCGGCAGGCTGTTGACGACGGCGTCGGCGCCCGCGTGGCGGGCGGCGGCGAGCAGCCGGTCGTCGTCGCAGGGCACGCCGGGGGCGCCGATGGCGACGTTGACCCGCGCGGTGAACCGCCAGCGGTTGAAGTCCTGGGCCACCATGGCGATCCGCGCGAAGAGCTGGTACCGGTCGGCCTCGGCGGTGCTCACCCCGTCCCAGGTGACGCGCCCGCTTTCGGGGAGGTACAGCCCGGCCAGGAGCTTGACGAGGGTGCTCTTGCCGGAGCCGTTCTCGCCGACGAGGGCGGTGATGTGGCCGGTGGGGACGGTGAGGGACACGTCGTCGAGGGCGGGCGCGGAGTCCGTGCCGGGATAGCGGAACGTGACGTTCTCGAAGGCTATGTCGCGCGGTTGGGGCGGAACGGGCAGGCCGCCGGTCGGGATGGCCCACTCGGTGGCCTGGGCGCACAGCCGTTCCAGGTCCCCGACGAACAGGCTCTCGTCGTAGAGGTTGTTGATGGAGTGGACCATGCCGCTGAGGCTGGAGGAGCCGGTGCGGATCGCCAGAACGGCCGTGCCGGCGACCGACATCGCCATGGCGCCGGTCCACGCCAGCGCGCCGAGGGTGACGTAGGTGGCCGTGCCCGCCAGGCCGGTCCACGCGGACGCCCACAGGCCGGTGCGGGCGTCCAGCCGGGCGAGCCGGGTCTGCTCGGCCTCGGAGTTGGCGGACATCGCGCGGAAGTGCTTCAGCAGGAACGGGCCCACGTGGTGGACGCGGACCTCGGCGGCCGTCTCGGTCGCGGTCAGCTCCCTGCTGAGCAGGCGGCTGGCCCGCACGTGCTGGACCCACACGCGGAACGACCGGTACCGGCGGCGGGTGGTGACGAGCGTGCTCCACATGCTGGGCACGGTCATCAGGGCGAGCAGCGGCAGCAGCACCGGGTGCAGGACGGTGAGCACGCTCGCGGCGGCGATCAGCGACAGCAGGGCGTTGATGACCTGGACGCAGTAGTCGATCATGTGGCGGGCCGAGACGGCGCCGTACTGGGCGGTGTCCAGCAGCCGGTGGAACTGGTCGTCCTCGATGGCCGCCAGCTCCACCGCGGCGGCACGCGCCAAGTACCGCTCGGTGGCGACCCGTTCGACCTTGGGTTCGAGCCGGCCCGAGCCGTAGGTGGAGGCGGCGGTGAGCAGGGCGGTGAGCAGCGCCGTCGCGGCGACCACGGTGAGGGCGGGCAGCGCGTCGTGGAGCCGGTCGGCCGGATCGCCGGACGCCAGCACGGCGGCGAGCACCGTGTTGACGGCGACGAGCCCGACGGCCTGGGCGATGCCGCGCCCCATCTCGGCGGCGGCGACGATACGCAGCGCGGTCCGGTCCGCCTCGGCGGCGAGGCGGACCGTGGTCAGGACCAGGGCGGGCAGGGTCTTGACCATCGCCCAGAGGCTGAGGGAGGCGTAGGAGCCCTCGTAGCTGTACCCGCCGCCGTCGTACAGCAACGGGCCGCCGAACAGCAGGCGTTCGGATGCGGAGACGCTGCCCGGCGCTTCCTCCTCGGGGGGTGTTTCCGTGGTCGTGGTCGTGGTCGTGGTCGCTGTGGCGGGGGCGGTGCTGTCGCCGTTGTCGTCGGTGGTGCCGTCGGTGCGGCTTTCCACGTCGTCCACGTCGGGCCCTTTCGCGGTGCGGTGGCGTCACGTCGGCTGGGCGAGCAGGGCACCGGCTATCACGCCCAGGACGTCGGCCTGGTGGCCGGTGAGGTAGAAGTGGCCGCCGGGGTAGACCTTCAGGGCGAAGGACCCTTCGGTCGCCTCGCGCCAGGCCCGGACCTCCTCGACGGTCGCCTTGGGGTCGGCGTCGCCCACGAGCGCGTGCACGGCGCACCGCAGTGGGGGGCCGGGCTCGGGCACGTAGGTCTCGATGGCCCGGTAGTCCGCGCGGATGGCGGGCAGGACCATGCGCAGGATCTCCTCGTCGGCCAGGACGGCGGCGTCGGTGCCGCTCAGTGCTGTCACGTCCGCCAACAGCCCGTCGTCGTCGCGCAGATGCACGGCCTCGACGCGGCGGGTGGAAGGGGCGCGGCGCCCCGAGACGAACAGGGCGGCGGCCACCAGACCCTTCTCCCGCTCGAACCGGCGGGCCACCTCGAACGCGACGGCGGCGCCCATGCTGTGCCCGAAGAACGCCAGCGGCCGGTCGGCCCAGGGCAGCAGCGCGCCGAACACGGCGTCGGCAAGCTCCGGGATCGTGCCCGCGGCCGGTTCGCGCAACCGGTCCTGGCGGCCCGGGTACTGGACGGCGAGCACGTCGACGGCGGCGGGCATGCCGCGGGCGACGGGGAGGAAGTAGCTGGCGGAGCCGCCCGCGTGCGGCAGGCACACCAGGCGCAGCGCGGCGGCGTCGCGCGGGTCGTACCGGCGGATCCACTGGGCGGTGTCGTCGGTCATGGTGGTCTTCCCGTTCCTGTCGGTCCTGTTGGTCCTGTCGGTCCTGTCGGTCCGTGCTGTTCTTCAGTCGCGCGTGGCGCGGTCATCGAGCCGGTCGAGCCACGTCTCGACGGCGGCGGCGGTCGTCGGTGCGTGATCCTCCATCAACGAGTAGTGATCCCCCGGTACTTCCTGAACGATGTCCGCGCATTCGGGTGGTGGCGGACGGTCGTCACCACCGCCCTCCTCGGAGGGCATCCAGTCGGCGGCCCGGACCGCGAGCGTGGGCGCGTCGATCGGGCGGGGGGTGAACGCGTCAAAGGCGCGCAGGTATCCGCCCATGGCGGTGAGCTGGGTGCCCAGGCCGGTGACGAAGTCGAACCGGTCGGTCTGCCCCCGGACGGCGGCCGACGCGTACCGCTCCCCCATGGGCACGTCGCGGCTGAAGGAGTCGATCATCACGACCCCGGCGGCCGGGCGGCCCAGGGCGGCGAGCCGTTCGGCGGTGGCGCGCGCCACCCAGCCGCCGGCGGAGTACCCGGCGAGCACGGCGGGTCGACCGGCGTCGGTGCGGCGGGCGATGGCCTCGGCCAGGGCGCCGGTCAGGGCGTCCACGTCGGCGGGGAGGGGCTCGCCGGGCGCGAAACCGGGCAGCCGCAGGGCCGAGATGGCGCGTGTCCCGCCGAACGCGGCGGCGAACCGGGCGTAGTGGTGTGCTCCCGAGGGTGCCATGTATCCGGCGAGGCACACCAGCGAAGTCCTCGGGTGGCCGTCGTCCGCGCCGCGGGCCAGGCGGACGGGGGTGAGGAGGCCGTCGACCTCGGCGGGCGCGGTGAACGTACGGCGCAGGCGGGACGCGCTGCGCACCAGGTCGAGGGCGGCGCCGTACTGGCCGGTGTCGTTGGCGGTGAGGTAGAGCGCGGCGAGGGTGTCGGTCGTCGCGCCGTCGCCGCCCGGCTCCGTGGCCGTGCCGGCGGCGGGCGTGGGGTGTTCTTCTGCGGCGAGCAGGGTCGCCAGCCGGTCCGCGATCCGGGCCGGGGTGGGGTGGTCGAACGCGAGGGAGCCGGGCAGCCGCAGGCCGGTGGCGGCGGCGAGGCGTTTCCGCAGGCCCACGGCGGTCAGGGAGTCGAAGCCGAGTTCGAGGAACACGTCGTGCGGGCCGACCGCGTCGGGGGTTTCGTGGCCGAGGACGGCGGCGGCCTCGGCGCGCACGACGTCCAGGAGCAGGGCCCGTCGTTCGGCGGGCGGCAGTCCGGCGAGGCGCCGGACGAGCGGCGGTTCCGCCCCGTCCGGTGCGCCGTTCCGCTCCCGGTGCCGGTCCCCGCCCTCCGCGCGGTCGGCGGCCAGGGCCTGGGCGGCCTCCGGCAGGTCGGCCAGCAGGGGGCTGGGCCGGGCCATGGTGAAGCCGGGCACGAACCGTTCCCAGTCGATGGGGGCGACAACGGCGGTGGGTTCGCCGCTCCCCAGGATGCGGCTCAGGGCGAGGAGGGCCAACTCCGGGCGCATCAGGGACAGTCCGCGTTCGGTCATGCGGGCGGCGGCGGCCTCGTCGACCATGCCGCCGTCGGCCCAGGGGCCCCAGGCGACGGCGGTGGCGGCCAGGCCACGGCCGCGGCGGTGTTCGGCCAGGGCGTCGAGGCAGGCGTTGGCGGCGGCGTAGGCGGCCTGCCCGCCGCTGCCCCACACGCCCGCGCCGGAGGAGAACAGCACGAACGCGTCGAGCGGCCGGTCGCCGAGGAGTTCGTGCAGATGTGCCGCGCCCGTGGCCTTGGCGGCCAGCACCCGGGCGAGGTCGGCGGGTTCGGTCGCGGTCAGGGCGGCGGGGGTGTCGATGCCGGCGGTGTGGAAGACGGCGGTGGGCGGATGGGCGGCCAGCAGCGCGGCCAGCGCGTCGCGGTCGGCCACGTCGCAGGCCGCGATCGTCACCCGCGCGCCGCACTCCTCCAACTCGGCACGGAGGTGTTCCGCGCCGGGCGCGGCCGGACCCTGACGGCTCGTCACCACCACATGCTCCGCGCCGTTTCCCGCCAGCCAGCGCGCGACCCGCCCGCCGATGAACCCCGTCCCGCCCGTCACCAGAACCGTGCCACGCGCCCGCCACGCCTCCCCGGCACCGGCACCGACCGCCGGGCCGGACTCCGCCCGCACCAGACGCCGGGCCAGCACACCCCCGGACCGGAGCGCGACCTGATCCTCACCGGTGACACCGGTCAGGAGCGCGGCCGTCCGCCGCGCCAGCCGGGCGTCCCAGGGCTCGGCGGACGGCGGCAGGTCGATCAAGCCACCCCAGATGCCCGGCAGTTCGAGGGCGGCGACGCGGCCGAGGCCCCAGATCGCGGCCTGGTCCGGGTGGCTGGGCGGATCGAGGGGGCCGGTGCCGACCGCGCCCCGCGTCGCGCACCACAGGCGCGCGGTCCTCCGGCCGCTGTCCGCCAGGGCCCGTACGAGGGCCAGGGTCAGGGCCGGGCCGTCCGGGTCGAGCGCCAGGAGGGAGAGGACGCCGGAGACGGTCTCGCCGCCGAGACGGGCGGCGAGCGCCGCCGGGTCGCCGCCCGGTTCCACGGTCACGATGCCGGTGTCGGCGCCGTGGGCGGCGAGCGCCGCGACGGCCGAGTCGATGGCGGGGTCCCGCCGTTGGCCGACGGTGACCGCGACCAGCCAGGTGCCGTCGAGGCGTGGCGGGGCGGCGGGCTCGGCCAGGGCGCGCCAGGTGACGCGGTAGCGCCAGGCGTCGACGGTGGTCTCGGCGTCGCGCCGCCGGTGCCAGTCGGCAAGTGCGGGCAGCGCGGCGCGCAGCGAGACGTCCCCGTCCGGGTCGAGGCCCAGTTCCCCGGCCAGGGCGCCGAGGTCGCCCCGCTCGACCACCGACCAGAACGCGGCGTCCGGCGCGGCGGCGCGGGCCGGTTGGGCGGTCTCCGGGGCGGGGGCGGCGGCATCCAGCCAGTAACGGCGGCGCTGGAACGGATAGGTGGGCAGCTCCACCACGCGGCCGTCCCAACCGGTGAGAACGGCGGGCCAGTCGACGGCGACGCCGCCGACGTGCGCCTCCCCGAGCGAGGTGAGGAACCGGGCCGGGCCCCCCTCGCCGCGCCGCAGGGAGGCGATGACGACGGCGGGCCGCTCCGCGTCCTCCTCGGCGGTCTCCTGGAGACCGGGGATGAGCACCGGGTGCGGGCTCATCTCGATGAACGCGGTGTGCCCGGCGTCCAGCAGGGCGCGGACCGCGTCCTCGAAGCGGACCGTCTCGCGCAGGTTCCGGTACCAGTGGGCGGCGTCGAGCGGTGTGCCGTCGGCCGCCCCGGCGACGGTCGAGCGGAACGGCACGCGGGGCTCGCCGGGCGTGATCCCGGCCAGCGCGCCGAGCAGTTCCTCGCGGATGCCCTCGACGTGCGCGCAGTGCGAGGCGTAGGCGACGGGCACGCGTTTGGTCCGCACCCCGTCGGCCGCGCACGCCGCGAGGAACTCGTCCAGGGCGTCGGTGTCGCCCGAAACAACGATCGATGTCGGGCCGTTGACGGCGGCGACGGCGAGGCCGGGCCGGTGGGCGAGGCGTTCGGTGGTCGCCGCGAGCGGGGCGGCGACGGAGGCCATGCCGCCCCGGCCCGCGAGGCGGGCCAGCAGGCGGCTGCGCACGGCCACCACACGCGCGGCGTCGTCCAGGGACAGCGCCCCGGCGACGCAGGCGGCGGCGATCTCGCCCTGTGAGTGCCCGACGACGGCGGCGGGCCGTACGCCGCAGGCGGTCCACAGCTCGGCCAGCGACACCATCACGGCCCACAGCGCGGGCTGGACGACGTCGTCACCGGTCAGCTCGGGGGCGCCGGGCGCCTGCCGGAGCACCGCGTCGAGGGACCAGTCGACGTGCGGCGCGAGCGCGCGTTCGCAGGCGGCCATCCGGTCGCGGAACACCGGGGAGGAGTCGAGGAGTTCGACGGCCATTCCGGCCCACTGGGAGCCCTGGCCGGGGAAGACGAACACCGGCCGCCGCTCCCCCGCCCCGGCGGGGACGGCGCCGCGCGCCACCCATGGCGCGTCCTTCCCGGCCGCCACGGCGCCGAGTCCGGCGGCGAGGCGGGCCCGGTCGGTGCCGACGACGACCGCGCGGTGCTCGAACAGCCCGCGCGTCGTGACCAGTGAGTGGGCCGTGTCGCGCGGGCGGACCCCGGCGTCGAGCGCGGCCAGCCGCCGGGCCTGTTCGGCGAGGGCGGCGGGCGAGCGGGCCGACAGCACGAGCGGCACGGCCACCGGGTCGAGGACCGGGCGCGGCGCTTCCGCCGCCCCGGGCGCGGCGTCGGGGGCGTCCTCGGCGTCCGGTTCGGGGGCCTGTTCGATGATGACGTGGGCGTTGGTGCCGCTCATGCCGAACGAGGAGACGGCGGCGCGGCGCGGCTGCCCGTGCTCCTTGTCATCCGGCCACGGCACGGGCTCGGTCAGCAGCCGGACGGCACCGGCGGACCAGTCGGCGTGCGGGGTGGGCTCGTCGGCGTGCAGGGTGCGCGGCAGCGTCTCGTTGCGCAGGGCCATCACCATCTTGATGACGCCACCGGCCCCCGCCGCCGCCTGGGTGTGCCCGATGTTGGACTTCAACGACCCCAGCCACAGCGGACGTTCGGCGGGGCGGTGCTCGCCGTAGGTGGCCAGCAGCGCCTGGGCCTCGATCGGGTCCCCCAGCACGGTGCCGGTGCCGTGGCCCTCGACGGCGTCGATGTCGGCCCCGGTGAGACCGGCGTTGGCGAGGGCGGCCCGGATCACCCGGCGCTGGGCCGAACCGCTCGGCGCGGTGAGGCCGTTGGACGCGCCGTCCTGGTTGATCGCGGAGCCCCGCACCACGGCGAGCACCGGGTGCCCGTTGCGCCGCGCGTCGGAGAGCCGCTCCAGCAGCAGCATGCCGACGCCCTCGCCCCAGCCGGTGCCGTCGGCGTCGGCGGAGAACGCGCGGCAGCGGCCGTCGGCCGACAGGGCGCGCTGGCGGCTGAACTCCACGAACGGGCCCGGGCTGGACATCACCGTCACGCCACCGGCCAGCGCCATCGCGCACTCGCCCTGCCGCAGTGCCTGGGTGGCCATGTGGAGGGCCACGAGGGAGGACGAGCAGGCGGTGTCGACCGTGACGGCCGGGCCTTCCAGCCCCAACTGGTAGGCGATGCGGCCGGATACGACGCTGGCGGCGTTGCCGGTGCTCAGGTAGCCCTGGGTGTCGTCGGGGATGTCGAGGTGGCGCCTGAGGTAGTCCTGGTAGCCGGAGCCGATGAACACACCGGTCTGGCTGCCGTGTGCGGCGGCCGGGGGGATGCCCGCGCGTTCGAACGCCTCCCAGGCCGTTTCGAGGAGCAGCCGCTGCTGCGGGTCCATGGCCAGGGCCTCACGGGGCGAGATGCCGAAGAACGCGGCGTCGAAATCGGCCACTTCGTACAGGAAGCCGCCGGCGCGCGCGTAGGTGGTGCCGGGGTGGTCGGGGTCGGGGTGGTACAGCGTCTCCACGTCCCAGCCCCGGTCGGCGGGGAACGCGTCCATGGCGTCGGTGCCGTTGGCCACGAGCCGCCACAGCGCCTCGGGGCTGTCGGCGCCGCCGGGGTAGCGGCAGCTCATCGCGACGATGGCGACGGGTTCGTCGGCGGCGGCCGGGCGGGGGCCGGGCGGCGCGGTGTTCTCCGGCTCGGCGCCGAGGAGTTCAGCGCGGAGGTGGCGGGCCAGGGCGGTGACGGTGGGGTGGTCGAAGACCAGGGTGGCGGGGAGCCGCACGCCGGTGGAGTGGGCGATCCGGTCGCGGAGTTCGACGGCGGTGAGGGAGTCGAAGCCGAGTTCCCGGAAGGGGCGGGCGGGTTCGACCTGGTCGGGGGTGGCGTGGCCGAGGACGGCGGCGGCGTGTTCGCGGACCAGGGCGGTGAGGGTGCGGTCGCGGTCGGCCGGGTCCTCGGCGGCGAGCGCGGCGCGCAGGGCGGCGGCTCCCGAACCGCTCCCGGCGGCCCCGTCGTTGGCGGCGCCGTCGTCGTCGGGGTGGAGGGCGGCGCGGACGTCGGGCAGGTTCGCCAGGAGGGGGCTGACCCGGGCGGCGGTGAAGGGGGGCGCGAAACGCGACCAGTCCATGTCGGCCACGGTGACGGCGGTGTCGTCGCGGGTGAGGGCGGTGGCGAGGGCGGTCAGCGCGGCGCCGGGCGGCAGGGTGCGCAGGCCGCGCCGCCGGAGCTGGTCCGCGACGGGGGCGGCGCCGGCCATGCCGCCGTCGGCCCAGGGGCCCCAGGCGACGGCGGTGGCGGCCAGGCCACGGCCGCGGCGGTGTTCGGCCAGGGCGTCGAGGCAGGCGTTGGCGGCGGCGTAGGCGGCCTGGCCGCCGGCGCCCCAGATCCCGGCGATGGAGGAGAACAGCACGAACGCGTCGAGCGGCCGGTCGCCGAGGAGTTCGTGCAGGTGCGCGGCGCCCGTGGCCTTGGCGGCCAGCACCCGGGCGAGGTCGGCAGGTTCGGTCGCGGTGAGCAGCGCGGGGGCGTCGATGCCGGCGGTGTGGAAGACGGCGGTGGGCGGATGGGCGGCCAGCAGCGCGGCCACCGCGTCGCGGTCGCTCACGTCGCAGGCCGCGATCGTCACCCGCGCGCCGCACTCCTCCAACTCGGCACGGAGGTGTTCCGCGCCCGGCGCGCCCGGACCCTGACGGCTCGTCACCACCACATGCTCCGCGCCGTTCGCCGCCAGCCAGCGCGCGACCCCCCCACCGATGAACCCCGTCCCGCCCGTCACCAGAACCGTGCCACGCGCCCGCCACGCCTCCCCGGCACCGGCACCGACCGC
>NZ_JBPQTQ010000062.1:0-32852 GCF_051386415.1 Streptomyces sp. URMC 129 | reverse complement strand
GGGCTCGGCGGGACAACGGCGGTCTCGCCAGGCGGATGCCTCGCCGGGCGTGGGGGGCCTCGACGGGCGCGGCGGCGGAAGGGTTCGACGCGCGGCGCGGCGCGGTGCGTCGTCGTCGCCGGAGGAGGAGGAGGAGGAAAGTGATCCGTTGGGGACGGGGGTGGAACCGGTCAGGTGGCGTTGCCGGAACGGGGCACCCGCGCCGAACGGCGGCCCGGGGCCCGGTGACTCGGTAGGTGACGGTCCGGGAGGCGAAGGCCCTCCCCGCGCGCCGGGTCGGCGTCGCTCATCGGCGCAACCTGGGTCATGTTCTGCCCTTTCCACGTGCGCTCTCCGCGGGTGACCGCGGGGAGGTGTCCACGACTCCTTCGACGACCCGATGGCGGCCCTGCCAGGACGTAGTCGGCACGGCGGTCCCTCGCACCGCGCCTTCGGGTATCACAACGCAATCCCGGGGACACGGACAGCAGCCATTGCTGCTTTTCAGACAAGATGCTGCGCTGTGTTTATTACTGCCATACAAACGCGAAATCGCAGGATGACTGATCGCCAGCGGGCGTGCACGCTCCCCGCGCACGCGCGGTCCACGACGACGGTGCCTGATACCCCCCGCCCAACATGTCTGGTTAGCGGCCGACAGAATCGTTCCTTCGGCAGAATTCGGCTCCCGATCGGATGAACCGCCTGCGCGCCCGGTTGACGCGTCGGCCGCTCGGCCCGGCCACCGACGCGTCGGCCCGTCTCCACGACGCGCACCCTGGGCGCGAACGCCACCGGCACGCCCTCCGAGGCTCCCCGCGAAGATCCGGGCCCCCCGCCAGGGGGGAAGAGGGACGGAAGACCGGCGAGCGGCCCGGATGGCGGCCCCCCTGAACCGGAACTAGCCTGACCTCATGGACGACAAGGACATCCTGAGCCGTGTCGGCGAGCTCGTGACCGAGGAGCGTGCCCTGCGCGAGCGGTCCGTCGGCCAGGGCCTCAAGGACGACGAACGGGCGCGCCTGAGGGATGTCGAGGTGAGTCTCGACCAGTGCTGGGACCTGCTCCGCCAGCGCCGCGCGCGCAGCGAGTTCGGCGGCAACCCGGACGAGGCGACCCTGCGTCCGGCCCGCGAGGTGGAGGAGTACGAGAGCTGAGGGACAAGGGGGCCGACGTCCCTCGTCAGAGGGAAAACGGGCCGTCGGCGTCATGATCCGGGGGGCTTCCGGACAAGGAGGGAGTGTCCGGTGCCCGACCCTCTGGAGTGCTCCATGCGTGACCGTCCCCTCACCGCCGTCGCCTTCGGTTTCGGGGCGACCCTCGCCCTGCTCGGCGGCGCCATGGCGCTCGGCGGGGGGACACCGGGCCCCGGGTCCCCCTCCCCCGCGGTCACCGAGGGGGACGGCATGGGGGTCCCGGGCCACGGCCGCGGCGAGGAGCCGGCCGCCGGCGCGGACCAGCCGCTCGGGTAGCCTGCTGAGCGCATCGCGCGGCTGCCCGACAGCACGGCAGCACGGCAGCGGCATCGCGCGGCTGCGCGACAGCACGGCATCGGGGCAGGCAGGGGGAACGGGTGGCTCACCAGCGGATCACGACCCGCAACGCCCGCTTCCAGCAGTGGCAGGCCCTGCTGACCAACCGCACCAAGCGGCACCGGGCGGGCGAGTTCCTGGTTCAGGGCGTGCGGCCGATCTCCCAGGCCGTCGAGCACGGCTGGCCGATCCGCACCCTGCTGTTCGACCCGAGCCGTTCCCTGACGCGCTGGGCGAGCGCCCTGCTGCGCGAGGTGCCGGCCGAGAAGATCGCCATGGCCCCGGAGTTGCTGGCCGAGCTGGGCGAGAAGGACGACGGCGCACCGGAGTTGGTGGCCGTGGCGGAGATGCCGCCCGACGACCTGGCCCGCATCCCGGTCCGGCACCGCCCCTCGGGCCGACCGGGCTTTCTCGGCGTCGTGTTCGACCGCCCGACGAGCCCGGGAAACATCGGCACGATCATCCGCTCCGCCGATTCCTTCGGCGCGCACGGCCTGGTGGTGACGGGCCACGCGGCCGATGTCTACGACCCCAAGTCGGTCCGGGCGAGCACCGGTTCGCTGTTCGCCCTGCCGGTGGTGCGGGTCCCGAGCCACCGGGAGGTCGCGGCCTGGCTGGCGGACGCCCGCGAGCGCGGCGCGCCGGTGACGGTGGTGGGCACGGACGAGTCCGGTGAGACGGATGTCGCGGCCTCCGACCTGACGGGCCCGGTGCTGCTGCTGATCGGCAACGAGACGACCGGTCTCAGCACGGCCTGGCGGGAGATGTGCGACACCCTGGTCCGCATCCCGATGGCGGGCTCGGCCAGTTCCCTCAACGCGGCGAGCGCGGCCACGGTCGTGCTGTACGAGGCGGCCCGCCAGCGGCTGACGGCCGCCACCGGGGCCGCCGCCGCGGGCGGCGGTGCCGCCGTCAGCAGCAGATGAACTGCCGCCCGGCCGGGTCCTGATGGAGCGGCCAGGGGAAGCCGAGGGGGCAGTGGTGGCCCTCGTGGGCGTGCCAGAAGCGGGCCTTGGGGGTGGCGCAGGAGGGGCACACCCACATCGGGGAGCGGCCCTGCACGGTGATGTCCGGCCACAGGGTCTTCCCGCACCGGTCACAGGGCGGGTGACCGGGTGCGGCGGCCGGGGACTTGACGAGGAGATTCTTGGGCACGGACGGCATCTTCCTTGCCCGGACGGCCCGTTGCCGCCCGGAACCGCCCACTTCCCTCGATCGGATGACGTCCCCGACCGGACGGCACGCCGGGCCCCCGGCGCCCGCCCCCGGCGCCCCGCGCCTCACTCCTCCTCGTCCGGTGCGTGTCTGAGCGAGGGCGGGGTGGCGCAGTCGGGGCACCAGTAGCCCTCACCGCCCTCGATGAAGATCCAGCCGAGTTCCTTGATGTAGGGCGTGGCGTGTCCGGCCTCGTGAAGCATGTGGCCGAACAGGTCCTGTTCCAGGTCCGGTGGCGGCTCGGCGATGACCATGTCGAACGTGATCCGCTCCTGGCAGCCGCGCCGGTCGCAGGCGAGAAAGAACCGTACCGGGCCCGGCGCCCTGCCGTCGGTCGTCAAGCTCATGCCACGCATCGTGGCCCAACGCTGTCGCTCCGTGCAATGGGAGGTCCCCGGCGGGACGGTTCCGGCGGGCGATTGACATGCAGCCGCGCGGCTGCCAGCCTGAAAGGCAGCCGGATGGCTGCATATTGGAGGTCGACCGGGATGGACGAGGTGTTCAGGGCGCTGGCCGACGCCAGCCGCCGCCGGCTGCTCGACAGCCTGAACGCGCGCGACGGACAGACGCTGCGCGAGCTGTGCGCCGGGCTGGACATGGCGCGGCAGTCGGTCAGCAAGCACCTGGCGGTGCTGGAGGCGGCGAACCTGGTGACCACCGTCCGCCGCGGCCGGGAGAAGCTGCACTACCTCAACGCCGTGCCGATCAACGCCATCGCCGACCGCTGGCTCAGCCGGTACGACCGGGCACGCGCGAGCGCGCTGGCGGACCTGAAGACGGCACTGGAACAAGGACCGATCGCACAAGAAGCGATCGCACAAGAACCGAGGGAACGAGGACCGATGGACAAGCCGGAATTCGTCTACACCACCTACATCAGGACCACCCCGGAGCGACTCTGGCAGGCGCTGACCGATCCGGCCTTCACCCGGCGGTACTGGGGGGCCACGTTCGCGTCGGACTGGACGGCCGGTTCCCCGATGACCTGGGAGCAGGACGGCGTGGTCATCGCGGACCCCGAGCAGGTGGTCCTCGCGTCCGAGCCGGGTCGGCTGCTGTCCTACACCTGGCACACATTCACCCCGGAGTTCGGCGAGAAGTTCGGCTTCTCCGCCGAGTCCCTCGCGCGGATGGCCGGCGAGCGGCGGTCGAGGGTGACGTTCGAGATCGAGCCGCTCGGGGAGACGGTCCGGCTCACCGTGACGCACGACGGCTTCGACCCCGGGAGCACCGTACTGGAGGGCATCAGCGGCGGCTGGCCCGCCATCCTGTCCAACCTCAAGACCCTGCTGGAGACCGGCGAGACCCTGCCCGAGCCCGCCGCTTAGGCGTCCTGCGCCTCCGGGTCCCGTCGGGGGCGGCCTTCAGCCCAGCTGCTCGGCCAGTCCGACGATGATGCCCTCGGGGCCGCGGACGCAGCAGAGCCGGTAGCGAACATGATGCGCCGCATGCCCAGCGTGTCCGTCGGCGCGTCCCTCGACTCAGGGCTGATCGCCTTCGGCGTGGGGAACTTCGCCGGCTCGACGCGGCCGTGGCCGTCCGGGGTCCGCGGCATCGCGATGTCCTGCCGGACGTCGTCGAGCCCGATGACGCGCTCCGCCCAACGCCCCTCGATCGGTGCCCCGCCCTCCAGCTCCATGCCGAGTTCGGCGAAGAACGAAACGGCAGCGTCACGGTCGTCGACAACGATGAGAACGTTGTCCATCCGCTGGATCGTCATACCGGGTCTCCCTCTCGACGCCCTCCGCCCATCTTCCGCGGTGGCACACCCGAGGTGCGGTGACACCGGACGCGCATAAAATCGAACGCGTGAGCGATCCACCGCCCGACCTGCCGCCCGACCTGCCGCGCCTGCGCACCCTGGCGACGTGGCTGGAGCTGCGGCTCCGGGAGGTCCGCGGGGCCATCGCCGAGGCGGAGCGGGCCGCGGCGGCGGAGCGGACCCGGCCGCGCTGGTGGGTGCAGTGGATGCGGACCCCGCCGGGCACGCCCCGGCGCGGAGTGCTGCACCGGGCCGGGTGCTGGTGTCCGGGCGAGCCGGACCTGCGGGCGGCGGACGTGCGGCAGGTGGTGGCGGAGCACGCCGGCCGTGTGGAGAGGTGCCTGGTGTGCCGGGCGGAGGTGCCGCCGACCGGGGGTGAGGGCCCCGCACCCCGTGGGTGACGGTGCGCCGCGGAGCGGCCGGGACGGGCGACCGGCCGTCGGCCGTCGACCGCCTCGCCCGGCGGCAGCGGCTCGCCGGGGACGCGGGGGGGCGCGGTGTACGGGAGGAGAGGCCACCGGCCCGCATCCCGCGCGAGCCCGGCCTCCCGCCGCAGCCCGGCCGCGTGCAGCGCCGTGCCCTGCCATGCCATGCCGTGGTGTGACACGGCATGGCGGCGACGCGGCGCAGGTCCGGTGGCGCGGGGCGGACACGGCCTACCGTTCTCCCATGCCCGGACTCCAGCTCCTCCGCCCCGACCACGCCCCGGCCCTGCTCGCGTTCGAGCGGGAGAACCGGGCCTACTTCGCCGCGTCGGTGCCCGACCGCGGCGATGCCTACTTCGCGGAGTTCGACGCGCGCCACGCCGCGCTGCTCGCCGAGCAGGCCACCGGGCGGTGCTTCTTCCACGTGGTGGTGGACGGTGACGGCGAGGTGCTGGGGCGGATCAACCTGATCGACGCGGCGGACGGCTCCGCCGAGTTGGGGTACCGGATCGCGCGACGGGCCGCCGGCCGGGGCCTGGCCACGCGCGCCGTGCGGGAGGTGTGTGCCCTCGCCGCCACGGCCTACGGCCTGACCGGGCTGCGCGCGGCGACGACCCTCGACAACGCCGGGTCCCGTGTCGTGCTGACCCGTACGGGGTTCACGCCCACCGGCGACATCGTGCTGTGCGGCCGACCCGGCACCCGTTACGTGCGCGACCTGGGCGACCTGGGCGACCTGCGCGACCCCGGGCACCACCCCGACCGAGAAGCCACAGACCGGCAAAGATCTGCCGCCCCCCGCGAGTGACCAGCTCGCGGGGGGCGGCAGCGGTGGCAGAGAGAACGCCGACTCGGTCGCTCGCCTGCCGTTCGCAGTGGCTGCGGGGGGGTCCGGCGCGTCAGCGGATGTGACGGCCGGTGATGGCGCGGGCGATCACCAGACGCTGGATCTCGCTCGTGCCCTCGAAGATCGTGTAGATCTTCGAGTCGCGGTACATGCGCTCCACCGGGTGCTCCCGGCTGTAACCGGCGCCGCCCAGGATCTGGATGGCCTTCTCCGTCGCGCTCACCGCCAGCTCACCGGCGCGGAGCTTGGACATCGAGCCCTCGCCCGCCGTGAACTGCTTCTCGTTGCGCGCCATCCACGCCGCGCGCCAGATCAGCAGCCGGACGGCGTCGATCTCGGTGCGCAGGTCCGCCAGGGTGAAGGCGATGGCCTGGTTCTCGACGATCGAGCGGCCGAACGCCTCGCGGCCCTGGGCGTACTCCAGCGCGTACTCGTAGGCGGCGCGGGCTATGCCGAGCGCCTGGGCGCCGACGGTCGGGCGGGAGACCTCGAAGGTGGCCATGGCCGCCTGGCCCTTGGCCGTGTTGCCCTCGCGGATCCGCGCCAGGCGCTCGTCCAGCTTCTCCTTGCCGCCGAGCAGGCACTCGCCGGGCACCCGCACGTCGTCCAGGAAGACGTCGGCCGTGTGCGAGGCGCGCAGGCCGAGCTTCTTGATCTTGCGGTTGCCGACCAGGCCGGGGGTGTTCGGCGGAACGATGAACGCGGCCTGGCCGCGCGCGCCCAGCTCGGGGTCGACGGAGGCGACGACGACGTGGATGTTGGCGATGCCGCCGTTGGTGATCCACGCCTTCTGGCCGCTGAGGACCCACTCGTCCTTGGCCTCGTCGTAACGGGCCCGGGTGCGCATGGCGGAGACGTCGGAGCCCGCCTGGGGCTCGGAGACGCAGAACGCCGCCACCTTCACGTCGTTCTCGTCGCCGAAGCACTGCGGGACCCACTCGGCCATCTGGTCGGGGGTGCCGGAGGCGAAGATGCCCGCGACGGCGAGGGAGGTGCCGAACAGGGCCATGCCGATACCGGCGTCGCCCCAGAACAGCTCCTCGTTAGCGATCTGGAGGGAGAGACCCGTCGGGTCACCGAACAGCTCGGCCAGGGACTCGAAGCCGTAGAGGCCGATCTTGGCCGCTTCCTGGATGACGGGCCAGGGAGTCTCCTCCCGCTCGTCCCACTCGGCGGCGGCGGGGCGGACGACATCGGCCGCGAAGCCGTGCACCCAGTCCCGCAGGTCCTGCTGGTCTTCAGTGAGGTCGAGAGAAAAGCCGCTCATGGATGGATACTCACGCCTTCGGGATGTCGAACAGCTTGGGGAGCGCGGAAGCCAGGCCGATGTCGCCCGCGACCTTCAGCTTGCGGGTCATGAACATCGCGACCGGGCTGCCGTTGCCGGACACCAGCTTCAGGAAGTCGGCGTCGGCGGCGGAGAGAGTGACGCGGGGGTCGGCGTCGGAACGGCCCTCGGTGACCTTGACCTGGCCATCGGCGATGGCGGTCTCCCAGGTCACGACCGGGTCGCCCAGCACCTCCCAGCGGATCAGGGCCTTCAGGGAGCCGGCGCCCTCGGGCTTGAACTGGCTCTCCATGCGGCCGAAGACCTCGGAGATGACCCGCTGCCGGACCTCGGGGTCGGCGGCCAGCTCCGCGATCTCCTTCTTGGAGAGCTTCTTGACGATCTGGGCGAACTCCTTCGGCGTGACGTTCGCGAAGTCCAGATCGCGGATGTTGGGGCTGTCGGCCATGTCGTGCCACCCACCTCACTGTGAGACTTACTCTGAAGTAGACTTACTGAAGAGTAAGATTACGCACTGCCTAGGTAGGCTGGCAAGAGTGAGCGACAAACGAAGACGGCGACTCCCGAGAAACGTCCGCGAACAGGAGATCATCGACGCCGCGCTCCACGTCTTCTCCAAGCGCGGCTACCACGCCGCGGTCGTGGACGAGATCGCTGAGCTGGCCGGCATCTCCAAGCCGATGGTGTACCTGTACCTCGGCTCGAAGGAAGGGCTCTTCGTCGCCTGCCTGCGACGCGAGTCACAGCGGCTGGCGGCGACGTTCAAGGAGGCCGCGCAGGCGGGGGGCGCCACTCCCGAGCAGCGGCTGTGGGCCGGGCTGAACGCGTTCTTCGCGTTCGTCACCGAACACCGGGACGCGTGGCTGGTGCTGCACCGGCAGGCGCCGGACCAGAGCGAGGTCATCTCCGCCGAACTGGCCGAGGCCCGGCGCTCGATCATGGCCGTGGTCGCCGGGCTGGTCGGGCAGGGCATCTCCGAGGGCGGCAGGCCCGGCCTCGGGGAGCAGGACGCCGACTTCGTCGCGCACGCCCTGGTGGGCGCGGCGGATTCGCTGACCGAGTGGATGGAGCGCCATCCGGGTCAGTCACCGGAGCGGATGACGATCGGCCTGATGAACATGATGTGGGTGGGGATGCGAAACGTGCTCACCGGGGAGGTGTGGACACCACCCCGGGAGACGTGAGCGGCTATCTCCTGGTTGGGCCCGGGCGTTGCGCCCGGGGTGACGGAAGGTGACGGAAGGGGGGCGGGGTTACCGCACGTTCTCGATGCGGCCGTAGAGGTGGTGCCGCTTCCCGTCCGCCGAGTTCAGCTCGAACGGGCGGACGGGACCGGCGCCACCGGCCCGGAACGCGACGCGGGCGGGAAGCATGACCGGGGCGCGGAACCAGACCTGCGCGGTGAACGAGTCGGGCAGGACGTCCTCCAGCGCGGCCAGGCAGCGGGCCTTGGTCCACATGCCGTGCGCGATGGCCCGCGGGAAGCCGAACATGCGGGCGCCCAGCGGGTGCAGGTGGATCGGGTTGCGGTCGCCGGAGACGGCGCCGTAGCGGCGGCCGATGTCGCCGGGCACGGACCACTCCTGGCTGAGGTCGGCTTCCACCGCCTCGTGCAGCTCACCGCCCTCCGGGGCCTTCTTCACCGCGGACCCGTTGACGCCGTTGGCGCTGGCCCCGCGCCGCAGGAACGTGTTGGCGGTGCGCCACACCACCGCGCCGTCGCGGTCCTCCGCCTCCGCGAGGATGTCGAAGGTCACCCCCTTGGGGTGCGCCGACGGCTGGGTGGCCTCGACGCGGTAGCTGAGGGCCTCCCCGGGCGCGATGGGCCGCAGTTGCTCGACGCGGTTGACGATGTGCACCAGACCGGGCAGCCGGTACGGGAAGTCGCGCTTCGTCATCAGCGCCATCGCCATGGGGAACGCCACGATGTGCGGGAAGGTGGGCGGCAGCCGGTCGCTGCGGCGGAAGCCGCACACCTCCGCGTAGCGGCCCAGCAGACCGGGGTCGGCCACCTTGCCCGGCAGCAGCAGCCGCCGGACGGGCACCTGGCCGTCGCCGCGCTTGGGTATGAGCAGGGCTCGGGCGTACAGAGTCGCCATGCCGGGGTTCGACATCGTCACGCTCCCAGGAGGGCCTGGCCGCAGACCCGGAGGACCTGGCCGCTGACGGCGCCCGTGCCGGGCGACGCGAAGTATGACACGGCCTCGGCGACATCGACAGGCTCGCCGCCCTGGTTGAGGCTGTTCATGCGGCGGCCGGCCTCCCGGATGAACAGCGGGATGGCCGCGGTCATCTGGGTCTCGATGAAGCCGGGCGCGATGGCGTTGATGGTGATGCCGCGCTCGGCCATGCCCGGGGCCAGGGACTCGACGAGACCGATCAGACCGGCCTTGCTGGCCGCGTAGTTGGTCTGGCCGACGTTGCCGGCGATGCCGCTGATGGACGAGGTGCAGATGATCCGGCCGCCGTCGCGCATGACGGGCAGCAGGCCCTCGGTCAGGCGCTCCACGGCGATCAGGTTGACCGCCATCACCGAGTTCCAGCGGGCGGCGTCCATGCGGCCGAGCGTCTTGTCGCGGGTGATGCCCGCGTTGTGCACGACGATGTCCACGCCGCCGCCGTGCTCCGCGTCGAGGTGCGCGATGGTCCGGTCCACGGCGTCGTCGGCGGTGATGTCCAGCTCCAGCGCCGTGCCGCCGATCTTGCCGGCGACGTCGCGCAGCGCCTGGCCCTGGGCCGGGATGTCGATGCAGACGACACGGGCGCCGTCACGCGACAGGACCCGGGCGACCGTCTCGCCGATGCCGCGCGAGGCGCCGGTGACGATGGCCGTCTTGCCGGCCAGCGGCTTGTCCCAGTCGGCGGGCACCTCGACGGTGCCGGCCGGCTCCGGGCGCACACGCAGCACCTGGCCCGAGACGTAGGCCGAGCGGGCGGACAGCACGAAACGGACGGTCGACTCCAGCGAGTCCTCCGCGCCGGGGGCCACGAGCACCAGGTGCGCGGTCGCGCCGCCCTTCAGCTCTTTGCCGGCCGAACGGATGAAACCTTCCAGCGCCCGCTGGGCCGCCGCCTCGCGGGGGCTGTCGGCCAGCTCGTGCGGGGTGCCGAGCACGAGCAGGCGGCCGGAGTAGGCCAGGGACCGGATGCGGGGGTGGAAGAACGCGTAGAGCTGCTCCAGCTGGCTCGCGTCGGTGATGCCGGTCGCGTCGAAGATCAGGGCGCCGGGCCGTTCGGCCCGGTCCTGGACCGTCGCACCGCACGAGTCGAGAATCTCACGCAGCCGCTTCGCCAGCCGGCCGCCGTCCGCGCCACCCAGCTCCACGGGACCCCTGGCCACCGGCTGACCTGGACGGTACCGGGTCAGCACGGTCGGGCGCGGAAGCCCCAGGCGCTTGGAGATGAAGGCACCGGGACGACCAGTGGTGAACGTGAAGTACCTATCAGCCATTGATTTCCTCCTTACTGAGGGGTAAGTCTACTGGCAAGTTAAATCAGTCGGTCCGGGACCACAAGGACCACAAGAAGAGAGTGAGACGGCCATGACAGCGGTCGGGCGCCGTGTGGCGATCCTCGGCGGTAACCGCATTCCCTTCGCCCGCTCCGACGGGCCGTACGCGACCGCGTCCAACCAGGACATGCTCACGGCCGCGCTGGCCGGCCTGGTGGACCGGTTCGAACTGCGCGGACAGCTCCTCGGGGAGTTCGTCGCGGGTGCGGTCCTCAAGCACAGCAGGGACTTCAACCTGGCCCGGGAGACCGTCCTGGGCAGCGCACTTGATCACCGCACCCCCGCCTACGACATCCAGCAGGCCTGCGGCACCGGTCTGGAGGCGGTCATCCTCGTCGCCAACAAGATCGCCCTGGGCCAGATCGAGGCCGGCGTCGCGGGCGGCGTGGACACGGCGAGCGACGCGCCGCTGGCCATCAACGACGACCTGCGCAAGGTGCTGCTGAAGGCCCGCCGGGGCAAGACCACCGGGCAGCAGATCAAGGCCCTCACCGGCATCCGGCCGAAGCACGTGATGCTCGACATCCCGCGCAACGCCGAGCCGCGGACCGGCCTGTCGATGGGTGAGCACGCCGCGCGCACGGCCGCCGAGTGGCGGATCTCACGCGAGGAGCAGGACCTGCTGGCGGCCACCAGCCACCAGCGCCTGGCCGCCGCGTACGAGAGCGGCTTCTTCGAGGACCTGATCACGCCGTACCGGGGGCTGGAGCGGGACCAGAACCTGCGCCCGGACAGCTCGGTCGAGAAGCTGGCGCGCCTGAAGCCGGTCTTCGGCACCGACGGTCCCAGCCCGACGATGACGGCGGGCAACTCCACGCCGCTCACCGACGGCGCCTCCACCGTGCTGCTGGCCAGCGAGGAGTGGGCCGCCGAGCGCGGGCTGCCCGTCCTGGCCTACCTCACGCACTCCCGCACCGCGGGCGTGGACTTCGTCGAGGGCCCCGACGGGCTGCTCACCGCTCCCGTCTACGCCGTGCCGAAGGTGCTGGAGGCCGCCGGGCTGGCCCTGCAGGACCTCGACCTGTACGAGATCCACGAGGCGTTCGCCTCCCAGGTGCTCGCCACCCTCGCCGCCTGGGACGACCCCGGCTTCTGCGAGCGGCGCCTGGGCCTGGAGAAGCCGCTGGGCGCGATCGACCGCGACCGGCTCAACGTCAACGGCTCGTCGCTCGCCACCGGCCACCCCTTCGCGGCCACCGGCGGGCGCATCGTGGCCACCCTGGCGAAACTCCTCAACCAGCAGGCGCGGGAGCGTGGCGGGACCACCCGGGGCCTGATCTCCATCTGTGCCGCCGGCGGCCTCGGCGTCACCGCCATCATGGAAAGCGCGCAGATCTGATATGGGCGTACGACAGGACCTCAGAAGGGCAAGGAAGCACGGCGACCTGGCCACCCGCGTCCGGCCGGAGGTGATCCGGGAGAACGGGGTGGTCCGCGAGGTGCGGGTGCCGCCGCTGGTGGCTCCGCCGACGTCGGGCAGTATCGCCGACATCCCGTTCACCAACGCGGCGGAGGCGCCCGGTGCGGTGGTGATCCGGCGCAAGGTGGGTGGCCGGTATGTGCCGGTGACGGCCTCGGCGTTCGCCCGTGAGGTGACGGACGTGGCCAAGGGCCTGATCGCGGCCGGGCTGGTGCCCGGCGGGCGGGTCGCGGTGATGGCGCGGACCTGTTACGAGTGGGCGGTGCTGGACTTCGCGATCTGGGCGGCCGGCGGTCAGACCGTGCCGATCTACGCGACGTCCTCGGCCGAGCAGATCGAGTGGATCCTGCGCGACTCCGGCGCGGCGCTCATCGTGGTCGAGACCGCCGACCACGCCGCCACCGCCGAGACGGCCATCGCGGAGGTGGCCAGGGACCTGCCGCAGCCGCGCCTGTGGCGCATCGACGACGGCGCGCTGGCGCAGCTCACCGCGCTGGGCCGGGACGTGGCCGACACGGAGGTGACCGAACGGCGCACCGGGCTCAGCCCGGAGACCATCGCCACCCTCGTCTACACCTCCGGCACGACCGGCCGTCCCAAGGGCTGCGTCCTCACCCACGCCAACCTCCACGCGGAGGCGGCCAACGTGGTCGAGCTGCTGAACCCGGTGTTCGAGACGGTCACCAAGCAGACCGCCTCGACGCTGCTGTTCCTGCCGCTGGCGCACATCCTGGGCCGCACCATCCAGATCGCCTGCCTGTCCGGGCGGATCGAGATCGGCCACTGCCCCAGCATCAAGCCGGACGAACTCCGCCCCGAACTCGCCGCGTTCAAGCCCACCTTCCTCGTCGGCGTCCCCTACCTCTTCGAGAAGATCCACGACACCGGGCGGGCCACGGCCGAGAAGATCGGCCGCGGCTCGTCGTTCGAGCGGGCGGACCGCATCGCCGTCAAGTACGGCGAGGCGTCCCTGGCCAAGTACCTGGGCACGGGCCCGGGTCCCGGCCTGGGTCTGTCGCTGGCGCGGTGGCTCTACGACCTGCTGGTGTACCGGCGGATCCGCGCGGCCCTCGGCGGCCGGGTCCGGTATGCCATCAGCGGCGGCTCCCCGCTCGACTCCCGGCTGAACTACTTCTTCTTCGCCTGCGGCATCGTGATCTACGAGGGCTACGGCCTGACGGAGACGACCGCGGCCGTCACCCTGATCCCGCCGCTGGACCCCCGGCCGGGCACGGTCGGCCAGCCGCTGCCCGGCTCGTCGATCCGCATCGCGGACGACGGCGAGATCCAGATCAAGGGCGGCACGGTCTTCGGCGCCTACTGGAACAACCCGACCGCCACCAAGGAGGTCCTGGACGCCGACTCCTGGTTCGCCACCGGTGACCTGGGCACCCTGGACGACGACGGCTACCTGAAGATCACCGGCCGGAAGAAGGACATCATCATCACCAACGGGGGCAAGAACGTCTCCCCCGCCGTGCTGGAGGACCGGCTGCGCAGCCGACCCCCGGTCGGGCAGTGCATGGTGGTCGGTGACAAGCAGGCGTACATAGCCGCGCTCATCACCCTCGAACCCGAGGCACTGGAGCACTGGCTGAGCGTCCGCAAGCGGCCCCGGGACACCCCGTTCGCGGAGCTGAAGCACGACAAGGACCTGCTGGCCGACGTGCAGCGGGCGGTGGACTACGCCAACGAGGCCGTCTCGCGCGCCGAGTCCATCCGCAAGTTCGTCCTGGTGGAAGGCGACTTCACCGAGGAGAACGGCCTGCTGACCCCGTCGTTGAAGGTCAAGCGCAAGGCGGTGGCGGACGCGTACGCCAAGGAGATCGAGGAGCTGTACGGCGGCTGACCCCGCCGTGACGCCGCGCCGTTTTCCCGGCGTTTCCCCCCGCGCGAAGCGGGGCCCGGCCAGGCGGCGGGGCGCCGCTTTGCCGTTCGGGGCGCTCGCTACTCGAAGGCGGCGGCGGCCTCCCGCAGGGCGCGGGCCACGGTCTCCGGGTCGTACGGCGCCGGCGGGCCCGGGGTGTAGGTGATCGACGTCAGCCCGCCGGAGTACCGGAAGGTGCCGTGCCGCTCGAACAGCGGCCAGGACACCGGGGACTTGCGGTCGACGCCCACGCTGATGCCCTGGAACGGCGCCATCCCGATGAGCTGGTGGACGGCCGGGCCGGTGGCCGTGGCGGTGCCGTCCACGGTGACCGTGAACGACCAGCGGATGCCGGGCAGGGCCGTGGCCGCGAGCTCGACGGTGTGCTCCCCGGCGGGCAGCGGCCCGGCGTCGGTCTCGTGCAGCACGCCGTACTCGTTGTAGGCGAACCGCAGCCGCCCGTCCTCCACGTACAGGCTGTAGCCGCCGCCCTGGTCGCCGTGGGAGACGAGCACGCCCGCGTCGGCGGGCCCGTGCCGGTGCAGGCGGACGGTGACGGCGAAGGACCGGAAGGAGATCAGCCGCGACGAGCGGTACCGCTCCAGCTCCGGGGTGCCGGGCAGCAGCGTGACCGGGCGGCGCAGGCGTTCCTCGTCCGGGGGGCGCAGGGCCAGCGCGCCGCCGGCGTCGGGCAGCGGGAAGACGCCGTTGCGCCAGGCCGCCGCCTCCCAGGCCGCCGCCAGCTCCTTGACGACGTCGGGGTGGTCGGCGGCGACGTCGGTCGTCTCGGTCGGGTCGCGGCGGATGTCGAACAGGGCCCACTCGTCGTCGTCGTAGTCGGCGCCGCGCCGGTGCAGGGTGACCAGCTTCCAGCCGTCGCGGTAGTAGCTGCGGTTGCCGGTCATCTCGCAGTACTGCTCGGCGTGCGCCGACGCGGCGGCCGGGTCGGCCAGCACCGGCGCGAAGCTCACGCCGTCCGGCTCCTGCGCGGGGACGCCGTGGCGGAAGCGGGGGCGCTCGACTCCGGCCAGCTCCAGCAGCGTCGGGGCGACGTCCGTGACGTACTGGTACTGGTGGCGCAGGCCGTCCGGCAGCCCGCCCGCCGGCCAGGACAAGACGAACGGGACGCGCACGCCGCCCGCGTAGGTCTGGCCCTTGTAGAGGCGGAACGGGGTGTTGGACGCCATGCCCCAGCCGCGCGGGTAGTGCACCAGGGTGCGCGGGCCGCCGATCAGCTCGGGGTCGCGGTCCACGTCCGGGTTCCAGTCGTCCGGGAGGCCGGGGTGCTGGACGAAGCGGCTGAAGTAGCTGCGGGTGCCCTCGGGGCCGCCCTCGCCGGTGCCTCCGTTGTCGGAGGTGAAGACCACGATGGTGTTGTCGAGGTCGCCGAGGGCGTCGAGGGTGTCGAGGAGACGGCCGAGGTTCTGGTCGATGCTGTCGACCATCGCCGCGTAGACCTCCATGTAGCGTGCGTAGAGCCGCTGTTGGCCGGGGGTCAGCGCGTCCCAGGGCCCCACCTCGTGGCCCCGCTCGTGGTTGCGGGGCGGCAGGGCGGTGCCGGGCGGGAAGAGGCCGTCCGCGAGCTGGCGGGCGAAGCGGGTCTCGCGCAGCCGGTCCCAGCCCTCGTCGTAGCGGCCCCGGTGGCGGGCGATGTCCTCGGGCCTGGCCTGGAGCGGGCCGTGGACGGCGTTGTGGGCGAGGTAGAGGAAGAACGGCTTGTCGGCGTCGTGCGCGCGCAGCGACGTCACCATCGAGATCGCCTGGTCGGTGATGTCGTCGGTGTAGTAGTAGCCCTCGGGGAACGCGTCGATGTCCAGGGGGCTGTTGTCCCGCACGAGCTGGTGCGGGTGGAAGAGGCTGGTCAGCCCCTCCAGCACGCCGTAGTAGCGGTCGAAGCCCTTCTGGAGCGGCCAGGTGCGGCGGTCGTCGGCCGGGTGGGAGGCCGAGTCGCGGGTGAGGTGCCACTTGCCGACGGCGTAGGTGGCGTAGCCGGCGTCGTGCAGGGTCTGGGCGAGGGTGGGGATGTCGTCGGCGATCTCCATGCCGTAGCCGGGGAAGCCGGGGTCGGCGTTGGCGACGAACGCGTACCCCACGCGGTGCGGGTTGAGGCCGGTCAGCAGCGCGGCCCGCGCGGGCGAACACAGCGGCATCGTGTGGTAGTTGGTGAGCCGCACGCCGCGCTCGGCAAGCCGGTCCAGGACCGGCGTGGGTATCTCCGCGCCGAACGGGCCTATGTCGCTGTAGCCCATGTCGTCCACGAGGACGACGACGATGTTGGGGGCCCCGGCCCGCGCCCGCCGCCGCTCGGGCCAGGCGGCCTCCGACTCGGCGAAGGTGCGGCCGACGACGCCGCCGAAGTCGTCGTAGGGGTTGCGGCGGTGGGGGGACGGCAGGCTCATGGGACTCCTCACGAGGGGAAGGTGACGGGACAGGGGGACGGCGGTCAGGCGAGCACCGGGGCCGCGGACAGGAGGGTGCGGGTGTAGGGGTGCCGGGGGCGTTCGCAGAGGTCGTCGGCCGGGCCGGTCTCCACGATCCGGCCCCGGTGCATGACCGCGATGCGGTGGCTGACCTGGCGGACCACGGCGAGGTCGTGGGCGATGAAGATCATGGCGAGGCCGAGGCGCCGCTGGAGGTCGGTCAGCAGGTTGACCACCTGGGCCTGCACGGACACGTCGAGCGCGGAGACCGGCTCGTCGCAGATCAGGACGGACGGCTCGGGCGCCAGCGCGCGGGCGATCCCGATGCGCTGCCGCTGCCCGCCGGAGAAGTCGCGCGGGTGGCGGGCAGCGGCGTCGGGGTCGAGGCCGACCTCGGCGAGCAGCGCGGCGACGCGCTCGGCGCGCGCGGCGCGGTCCCCGATGCCGTGCGCGATGAGCGGCTCCTCGATGACGCGGCCCACGGTCATGCGCGGGTTGAGCGAGGCGTAGGGGTCCTGGAAGACCATCTGCACCTCGCGGCGCAGTTCCTTCAGCGCCGCGCCCGAGGCGCCGGTGACATCCCGCCCCCGGTAGCGGACGGTGCCCGAGGCCGCGGCGTGGACGCCCACGATGGTCCGCGCGAGCGTGGACTTGCCGCTGCCGGACTCCCCGACGACGCCCAGGGTCTCCCCCGCCGCGAGCGTCAGGTCCACGCCGTCGAGCGCGGTGAACGGGCGGCGCCGCCCGCCGCGCCCCCGGCCGGGGAACGTCGTGCGCAGCGCGGTGACGTCGAGCAGCGGCGTCCCGGCCGGGCGCGGCCCCCGGGCGGCGGGCGCGGCCGGGCCGGTTCCGGCGGCGACCGGCTCCGGCTGCCGCGCCGCCGTCGCGTCGCCCGCCTCCGCCGTCACGAAGCAGGCCGTCCGCACGCCGTCCGGGTGGGTGGTCAGCGGCGGGGCCGACGTGTGGCAGCGGTCCTCGGCCAGGAGGCAGCGGGCGGCGAACGGGCAGCCGGGCACCGGCCGCGAGAGGTCGGGCGGGGTGCCGGGGATACCGGCCAGGCGGGTGCCGGCGGGCGCGTCGAGGCGCGGCACGGCGGCCAGCAGACCGGCCGTGTACGGGTGGCGCGGCCGGGACAGGACGGTCTCGGTGGGGCCGTCCTCGACGACCGTGCCGCCGTACATCACCAGCACGCGGCGGCAGGCGCGGGCCACGACGCCCATGTTGTGGCTGATCAGCACCACGGCCGTGCCGGTCTCGCGGTTCACCCGGTCCAGCAGGCGCAGGATCTGGTCCTGCACAGTCGCGTCGAGCGCCGTCGTCGGCTCGTCGGCGAGCAGCACGCGGGGCTCGTTGGCCAGGGCGAGCGCGATCATCACGCGCTGCCGCTGCCCGCCGGAGAACTGGTGCGGGTGGTCCCGCAGGCGGCGCGCCGGGTCGGGGATGCCGACGAGGTCGAGCAGTTCGGCGGCGCGGCGGGCGCGGGCGGCGCGGTCGCCACGGCCGTGGGCGCGCATCGCCTCGTCCAGGTGGGTGCCGATGGACAGCACCGGGTTGAGCGCGGTCATCGGGTCCTGGAAGATCATCGCGATCCGCGCGCCCCGCGCGCCCCGCAGCCACTCCTCACCGGCGGTGGTCAGGTCGGTGCCGTCCAGCCGGACCGAGCCGCCGGTGACGCGCCCGCCGCCGGGCAGCATCCCCATCAGGGCGAGCGCCGTCGTGGACTTGCCGGAGCCGGACTCCCCGACGATGCCCACGGTCTCGCCGGGCGCCAGCCGGAAGCCGACGCCGTTGACGGCCCGGACGCGGCGGCGGCCGTCGTCGAAGGTGACCCGGAGGTCGCGGACGTCGAGCACGGGGGCCGGGCTCGCCGGGGTCGCCGGCGCGGTCGCCGGCGGGGTCGTGGGCGCGGTCATCGGCGCACTCCCTTGTTGAGGGCTTCAGCGATGAGGGTGAAGCCGAGCACGAGCCCGGTCACCGCGATCAGCGGCACGGCGGCGAACCAGGGGTGGCCGGCCAGATACGGCATGGCCTGGCTGAGCACGCTGCCGAGCGTCGGCTCGGGCGGCCGGACGCCCACGCCGAGGAAGCTCATGGCGCCCTCGATGAACACGGCGATCGGCAGCGAGACGGCGAGCTGGACGACGAGCGGGTCCACCGCGTTGGGCAGGACGTGCCGGAGGAGCACCCGGGCCCGGCTCGCGCCGCCGACGCGGGCGGCGACGGCGTACTCGCGCTCGCGCTGCACCAGGACGCCGCTGCGCAGGACGCGGCCGAAGCCGGGGATCTCGGCGAGCGCGATGACGATGATCACGGGCAGGAAGCCGGGCCCGATGACGGCGGTGACGGCCAGGGCCAGGATCAGCCCGGGGAACGCCAGCAGCAGGTCGAAGACCCGCTGCACCACGACGTCGGCCGGGCGCGAGGCGGTGGCGAGCAGCGCGAGGAGGCCGCCGGCCACGGCGGCGACGGGCACGGCGACGAGGATGATGGCCAGGTCGTTGCGGATGCCGTGCAGCACGCGGCTCAGCAGGTCGCGGCCGACGTCGTCGGTGCCGAGGAGGTGCCCGTCGGCGCCGGGGCCGAGGAGGGCCTGTCCGCTCTGGTCGGTCGGCGCCGCGTCCGCCAGGACGGGGGCGAGGAGCCCGAGCAGGCCGATGACGCCGACGAGGGCGAGGCCGGTGAGGCCGCGCGCGGACAGCAGGCCGCCCAGGTAGCCGTGGTGGGTGCGGAGCCGGGCGAGGGTCGATGGCATCGGTCGTCTCACCCCACCCTGATCCGGGGGTCGAGCACGGCGTAGGCGATGTCGGTCAGCAGCTGGATGACGACGAAGACGCCGACCAGGAGGAGCAGCAGGTCCTGGACGACGGGGTAGTCGCGGGAGATGACGCCCTGCTGGGCGAGCCGGCCGAGCCCCGGCCAGGCGAAGATGGCCTCGACCAGGATGGCCCCGCCGAGGAGTTGACCGGTCTGCATGCCCAGCACGGTGACGGCGGGGGGCAGCGCGTTGGGCAGGGCGTGGCGCCAGACGACGCGGCGGCGGGAGACGCCCAGGGCGGTGGCGGTGCGGACGTAGTCCTCGGCGAGGGCCCGTTCCAGCCCGTCCTTCAGGTACCGGCCGAGGACGGCGGCGCTGGGCAGGGCGAGGCAGAGGGACGGCAGCAGCAGGTACTGGACGCCGAGGTCGGGGGCTTCGAGGACGGAGAGGTGGCCGCCGGCCGGCAGCCAGCCGAGGCCGACGGCGAAGACCAGGACCAGGACGACGCCGGTGACGAACGGCGGCACGGACAGCGCGCCGGTGGTCAGGACACGGACGGCGGCGCGGACCGGGCGGCGGCGGGCGGTGGCGCCGAGGACGCCGAGGGCCAGGCCGAGGGCGACGACGAGCAGCAGGGCGCCGAGGGTCAGCTCCACGGTGGCGCCCAGGCCGTTGCCGATCAGCTCGGCGACGTCTCCGCCGATGGCGTAGGAGGGGCCGAGGTCGCCGCGCGCCAGGTCGCCCAGCCAGGTCAGGTACTGGCTGAACACCGGTTCGTCCAGGCCGAGTCGGGCCCTGATGGCCTCGACGGTACCGGGCGGGGCGTCGGGCCCGGCCAGGGTGACGGCCGGGTCGCCGGGGATGAGGCGGAGCATCAGGAAGATGACGAAGGAGGCGAGCAGCAGGACGAGGAGGCCCGAGGGCACGCGTCTGAGCAGGTAGGAGGTCATGGGTCAGGCCAGGTGGGCGTCGTCGAGGTTGAGGTAGCCGAACTTGTTGACCGTCGCGCCGCGCACGGCGGCGCGGGCCACCTGGAGGGCGGGCAGGACGGCGAGGTCGATGATGAACGCCTCGTCCAGCAGCAGTTCGGAGATCTCCCGGTAGCGGGCGAGGGACTCCTCGCCGCGCGGGTCGGTGGTGCGCCAGGCGTCCTGGACCAGCTCGGTGTACTCGGGCGAGCTGAAGTGGGAGGTGTTCTGCGCCTCGTTGAACGGATAGGCGCTGACCGCGAGGGTGGACGGGGTGACCTGGGCGAAGCCGTGCTGGAGCGCCCACAGCGCGGGCATCTCGCCCGAGATCAGGCGGCGTTGGGCGTTGGTCGGGTCGTAGGGCTGCAACTCGGTGCGGATGCCGACCTGTTCGAGGTCGTACTGGACCATCTCGGCCAGCATGGTGAGGCCCGGGAGGGACGAGTGGCCCAGCGGGAGGCTGATGTTCTCGGCACCGGCCTGCCGCAGCAGTTCGCGGGCCCGGTCGGGGTCGTGCCGGTAGTGGGTGCGGTGCTCCTCGCTGTAGGCCGGGGAGGACTCGGGCCAGGGCGCGGCGCTGGCGAGTCCGAAACCGCCGAGGGCCTGCTCGACGATGCGGTCGCGGTCGATGGCCCAGGCGATGGCCTGGCGGACGGTCTTGTCGTCGGTGGGCCGGACCTCGACGTTGGCGCCGACGTAGTAGGCCCCGCCGCCGGTCGCGTAGGACACGATCTCGAACGCCGGGTCCTCCTTCAGGGGCGCGGCGTCACGGCCGGCGACGCCGAGGGAGAGGTGCGACTGGCCGGTGCGCAGGGAGGAGATCAGCGAGTCGGCCTGGGTGATGACGCGGATCTCGACCTTGTCGAGGTAGGGGCGGTCGGGCCGCCAGTAGGCGTCGTTGCGACTGAGGGTGAGCCCGGCGCCCGGGCGCCACTCGTCGAACGTGAACGGGCCGGTGCCGATGAGCCGTTCGCCGGTGAGGGCCTGCTCGACCGTGTGCCGGTCGGCGATGATCATGAACTCGAAGAGGTCGAACAGGTTCCCCACGGGGTGGTCGAGGGTGAGGACCAGCTCGTGGTCGCCGCGCTTGTCGAGGCCGGTCACGGCGGCGGCCGTGGATCTCAGCTGGGCGGCGCGCTCGGGGACCTGGAGGTTCTCGATGGCGAAGACGACGTCGTCGGCGGTGAACGGGCGCCCGTCGTGGAACGTGACGTCGTCGCGGAGCCGCAGCGTGACGGTGGTGCCGTCCGGGGAGACGTCCCACGCTTCCGCCAGCTCCGGCTGGGGCGCGAGGTCGTCGTCGTAGCGGGTGAGGGTGTTGAAGACGAGGCGGTGCGGCAGGTTCATGGAGCTCTGCGCGAACAGCAGCGCGGGGGCGAAGTCCACGCCGTGCGCGACGGTGAGGGTGCCGCCGCGGCGCGGCTCGGCCGCGCCGGCGCCGCCCCGGCCCTCGTCCCGTCCGGCGGCCGAGCGGCAGGCGGCGAGGGTCAGCAGCGCGGCTCCGGCGCCACCGGCGCGCAGCAGTCCGCGGCGGGTCGGGCCGACGGGCAGGGAAGGATACAGCGTGTTCATGCATGCCTACCGAAAGTGATGGGAGTGGGTTTTTCCTACCCAGGGCGGGCGGCGCGGCACGCGTCGGCCGGCCGCGCGGCGGCCGTTGATTTCGCTGCGAGGGAAATCAACTCGGCCCGCGGGCCGGGCGGGGCCGGGCGGGAGCACGCGGAACGGGGACGCGGAAAAACGCCGGGGAAAGGGGGAACGTGGCGGTCCGGCCGCAGGTCAGAGGCCGCGGCGCCGGATCACGGAAGCGCACACGGCACAGATCGCGCTGGCCTGCCGACGGAGGTCGACGTGCCGGCGGGACACGAGGCGCAGTTCCGGATTCACGTCAGCAGGGTGACAGGAACGGTCGGACCCGGTCAACACAGATCCGGAACTGACACCGCGTCAGCCGGTCCGGCCGCTCAACGGGCCGCGCAGCGGGCTGCGGTACAGCGCCGAGAGCGCGGGGATGCCGCCCGCGACCGGCAGCACGGCCGGACCGGCGTGCGGCCCCGCCAGCCGGGCCGGGTCGTCGCACACGTGCGAGCGCGCCACCAACTCCGCGCCCATCACCTCCAGATACTCGGGGTTGAGGATGCTGGACAGCTCCGTGACGAGCACCAGGTCGGGGTTGAGCACATCCGTCAGCAGGGCCGCCGCCCGCCCCACCAGCCGGGCCCGCTCCCGCAGCAGCCGGTCCGCGCGCCGGTCCCCGGCCGCCGCCGCGTCCACCACCAGGCGCACGTCCGGCTCCGGCACGACCCCCTCCCGCACCGCCCGCTCCGCCACCGCCGTGTCGGAGGCGGCGGCCCGCAGACAGCCGGTGCGCCCGCACCCGCAGCGCGCGCCGCGCGCCCCCACCGGCAGGTGGTCGATGTCCCCGGCCGCCGACCTCGGCCCCTGGTGCACCACCCCGGCGATGCCGACGGCCGCGTCCACCACGTTCCCGATGAACAGGTGCACCAGCCCGCGCCGCGCCGCCGGGCGGCCGAAGAGGATCTCCGCCTCCGCGATGGCCCGCGCGTGGTTGTCCACGTGCACCGGCAGCCCGAGGGCCCGCTCCAGCAGCGCCCGCAGCGGCAGTTCGCGCAGGCCGAGCGCCTCGTGCCGCACCACGACGCCCTCCCCGGGGTCCACCCAGCCGCCGATCACCGCCCCGAGGGCGAGCACCGGCCGGCGGCCCGCCCGTTCGGCGAGGAAGCCGGACAGCTTCCCCAGCACCAGGTCGAGCACGGCGTCCGGCGTCAGGCCCGCGTGGTCGGCCCGCGCGCGGGCCACGACGCCGCCGCGCAGGTCGAGCAGGCAGTACGTCGAGGTCGGCACCCCGATGTGCAGGCCGCCCACCAGCGGCCCCTCGGTGTCGATGTCCACCGGCACCTGCGGGCGGCCCACGCTGCCGCCCACCGTCAACTCCGGCCGCTCCCGGACCAGTCCGAGCCGCGCCAGCCCCAGGTACTGCCGGGAGACGGCCGCCGGGCTGAGCCCGGACAGCCGGGCTATGCCGCTCCTGGCGATGGGCCCGTGGTCGAGCACGGCCCGGAAGACGGCGGCGGCGTTGGCGTCGCGCCGCCCGTCGCCCGCCGCGGCGGCGGACCGGCCCCGGAGGCCGGCGGAGGACAGGCTCATCTCGTGGGGGTCCTTCCGGTCGTCGTTCGTTGCGGCTTTTTGCTTCTCCGTGAACATTCCGGGCGGCGCGCCCGCCCGTGCCGCGCGGGCCGCCCGCCCCCGGCGCGCGCCGGTCCCCGCTCCCTCGGGCCCCGGCGTCGCCGCAGGTCAGCGGCCGTGCGGCAACGACCGGAAGCGGGCGCCCGGCACCGGTCGCCGCGCAGGCCGATTCAATCACCCCGGCGGCCGGGGCGGGCCGGAAGGGAGTTGACGGTGACCATCCGGCCGGATTTATTTCGCTGCGAGATCAATCAACGCCCCCCCTGCGCCCCTCCGGGACGCACTCCAGACGAAAGGGTCCGGCCATGACCACCGCCACCACGGGCACCGCCCCGGCCACCTCCCCCGCCCTCACCGTCACCCGCCTCGGCGGCCGGATCGGCGCCGTCGTCGAGGGCGTGCGCCTCGGCGGCGACCTGCCGCCGGAGACGACGGCCGCGATACGGGCGGCGATCCTCGCCCACAAGGTCGTGTTCTTCCGCGGCCAGGGCCACCTGGACGAGGAGAGCCACGAGGCGTTCGGCCGCCTGCTCGGCACGCCCGTCGCCCACCCCACGGTCCCCTCCGCGGACGGGCGGTACGCGCTGGGCATCGACTCCGACCTCGGCCGGGCCAACGCCTGGCACACCGACGTCACCTTCGTGCCCGCCTACCCCGCGTTCTCCATCCTCCGCGCCGTCACCATCCCCCCGTACGGCGGCAACACCGTGTGGTCCAGCACGGTCGCCGCCTACGAGTCCCTCGCCGAGCCGCTGCGCGCCCTCGCGGACTCCCTGCGCGCCATCCACTCCAACGAGTACGACTACGCCGCCGCCCACCCCGGCGCGGACGACGCCCGGCTCGCCCAGTACCGCGAGGTGTTCGTCTCCACGAAGTTCCGCACCGACCACCCCGTGGTGCGCGTCCACCCGGAGACCGGCGAACGCTCCCTGCTGCTGGGCAACTTCGTGCAGCGCATCGCGGGCGTCACCGCCAAGGACTCCAGGCTGCTGTTCGACCTCTTCCAGAGCCACGTCGAGCGCCCGGAGAACACCGTGCGCTGGGCGTGGCAGCCCGGCGACGTCGCGATCTGGGACAACCGCGCCACCCAGCACTACGGCGTGGACGACTTCGACGACCAGCGCCGCGTGCTGCGCCGCGTCACCATCGACGGCGACGTGCCGGTCGGCCCGGACGGCCGCCGCAGCGTCCTGCTGGAGCCGGAGGCGATCCCGGCCCCCGCGTTCGGGGCGGTCTCCGGCGCCTCGACGGCCGCGGCCTGACCCGCCGCCCGCCGGGGAATCCTGTGACCGTGACCGTGACCGCACGACGCCCGAACGTGATCGTCGTCCTCACCGACCAGCAGCGGTGGGACACCACCGGCGTGGCCGGGAACCCGGCCGACGTCACGCCCGAGTTCGACCGCATCGCGGGAACCGGGACGCACGTCGCGTGCGCCCTCACCCCGCAGCCGGTGTGCGCGCCGGCCCGCGCCGCGCTCCAGACCGGGCGGTGGGCGACGGCCACCGGCGTGTTCCGCAACGGGCTGCCGCTGCCGCCGGACATCCCCACGCTGGCCGCGTCGTTCGCGGCGGCCGGGTACGTCACGGGCTACATCGGCAAGTGGCACCTCGCGGGCGACGAGGCGGGGGCGGGCCCGGTCGCGCCGGAGGCACGCGGCGGCTACGAGCGGTGGCTGGCGAGCGCGCTGCTGGAGTTCACCTCCGACGCGTACCGCACGGTGCTGTACGACGAGGCCGGGCGGCCGGTGCGGCTGCCCGGCTACCGCTCGGACGCGCTGATCGACGCGGCGATCCGCTTCGTCGCCGACCACGACGGCGGCGACGGCGGCCCTGGCGGAGGCGGCTCCGGCGACGGCGGCTCCGGTGGGGGCGGCTCCGGTGGGGGCAGGCCGTTCCTGCTGTTCCTGTCGTTGCTGGAGCCGCACCACCAGAACGCCACCGACGACTACCCCGCGCCCGAGGGCTACCGCGAGCGCTACACCGGCCGCTGGCTGCCGCCCGACCTCGCCGCGCTGGCCGCCGGCGCCCCGCAGGGCGGGGCGCTGCGCCACCTCGGCGGCTACCTCGGCCAGATCAAGCGCGTGGACGAGGGCGTGGGGAGGCTGCGCGAGGCGCTGCGCAGCCTCGGCGCCGAGGACCGGACGGTCCTGGTCTGGACGGCCGACCACGGCTCCCACTTCCGCACCCGCAACGCCGAGTACAAGCGGTCGGCGCACGACGCGTCGGTGCGGGTGCCGCTGGCGCTGACCGGGCCCGGCTTCACCGGCGGCGGCCGGATCACGCGCCCGGTCAGCACCGTCGACCTGGTGCCGACGCTGCTCCGGGCGGCCGGGCTGCCGGTGCCGGACGGCGTGCAGGGCCGCTCGTTCCTGCCGCTGCTGGGCGGCGGCACCGACCCGGGCCGCCCGGAGTCGGTGTTCGTCCAGATCAGCGAGTCACAGGTCGGCCGCGCCGTGCGCACCGAGCGGTGGAAGTACGCGGTGGCGGCGCCGGACGCCGATCCGTGGCACGAGCCCGACGCCGCCCGTTACGTGGAGACCGAGCTGTACGACCTGGCCGCCGACCCGTACGAGCTGGACAACCTGGCCGGGCGCGACTCCCACCGCGCGGTCGCGGACCGGCTGCGCACGGAGCTGCTGGCCTGGCTGGCGCGGGCGGGCGAGCGTCCGGCGGTGATCAACCCGGCCCCGGCGCGCCGCTCCGGCCAGCGCCGGGCCGATCCCGAGGTGCGTGAACTGCCCTGGTCCGGCCTGCCGTTCGGGCATCAGCGCGGCGTCTGACCGGCCAGCCGCGCCGCCGGACCGGCCGGGGCCGACCAGTCGATGATCTGCACGGCCGCGCCCGCCGCCTCCAGGCCGCGGCAGTGGGCGTGGTGGCGGCGCGCGATGCCGTCCAGCCGCAGCCGGGACCCGAACGCCGGGTCGGCCAGCAGGCGCCGGGCGTAGGCCCACAGCCGGGGGTGGTCCGCGATCCGGTGCACGGCGTCCGCGTCGAGGTGCCACCGGTGCACGGTGTCCAGCCGCACCAGCGTCACCCACAGGTGCACGTCGGCGGCGGTCACGGCGTCGCCGGTCAGGGCCTCGCCGGTGAGGAACGGGCGCCCGGCGAGCCGTTCCTCCGCCTCCCCGAGGGCGGCCAGCAGGGTGCCCAGCGCCCGCGCCCGTTCCCGCTCCCCGGCGCCGGGGGCGCCCGCGGCCTGGGCGGCCTCGGAGATGTCCCGGTCGCACAGCGCGGCCAGGGCGGCGATCTCCCGCTCGGCGTCCGGCGGCAGCAGCTCGGGGCGGCCGGGGGCGCGGAAGCGGACGGACAGGTCCCGCAGGATGTCGGGGGCGTGATTGCTGACGACGCGGCCGGTCCACCGGTCCACCAGCGCGGGGGCGGTCGCCGGTCCGGGGTGGCCGAGCGCGGTGCGCTCGTACGCGGACCGCAGCGCGGCGTAGCCGCCGTCGGCGCCGGGCACGGCGGGCAGTTCGACCAGGGGCAGCACGGCGTCCAGCCCGAGCAGCGCGTGCGTGACGCCGACGCGCAGACAGCCGGGACAGGACAGCGACAGGTACAGCTCGTAGCGGTGCGGCGCGGAGTAGTAGCCGTGACGCGGGTCCGGGCCGATCCGGCCGCGGAAACGCGCATCGGTGGTCGTGGGCATGGCTCTCCCTCACATGCGGATGATCAGCAGTGACCTCGGTACGGACTCAGTACGGGACTCAGTACGGGAGGGAGCGGCTACTGCCCGCGCTGCACACGCGCAGCAGGTCGATGTGGCGACGCGACGTCAGATACGGAAGGAGGGGAACCGGACAGTGGGACTCGGAACCTCCGTCACCCATGGCGATCCGTTCGTGTCGGTGTCGGGCCACCCGGATTGTCGATCCGCCTGCCGACGCCGTCAAGGGGGCGGACACGAGGCCGACCCGCGGTCCCGCCTAGGATGCACGGCGGACCGTGCGTCGGGAATCGCCTCAGCGAAGGAATGCCATGCCGGACAAAGTCGCCGTGGTCACCGGCAGTTCGCGCGGGATAGGCCGCGCGATCGCGTTGCGGCTGGCCGCCGACGGCGTACGTGTCGTCGTCAACTACCGCAAGACGGCTGGTGCCGCCGAGGAAGTCGCCGCCGCCGTCGAGGAGTCGGGCGGCCGGGCGGCCGTCGTGCGGGCCGACGTCACGGACCCGGCCCAGCTCCGTTCCCTCTTCGACGCCGCCGAACGCCACTTCGGCGGCCTGGACGTCTTCGTGCACAACGCGTACGCGTTCGTGCAGAGCCCCCTGGCGGACGCCACCGACGAGGACTACGAGGTCTCCTTCTCCGCCAACGCCCGTGCCACGTTCGTCGGTCTCCGCGAGGCCGCGACCCGCGTCCGCGACGGCGGGCGCATCATCTTCATCTCCTCCTCCGTGACCCGCGTCGGCTACCCGACGACCGCCCTGTACGCGGCGAGCAAGGCCGCCGGGGAGCAGATGGTCCGCACGGTCGCCCGCGAGGTGGCCTCCCGGGGCATCACGGTCAACAGCCTGCTCGCCGGCCAGACCCTCACCGACGGCTTCCGCGAGACGGTCGACGACCCGCCCGAGGTGATCGCCCGGCGCATCCCGATGGGCCGCCTCGGCCGCCCCGAGGACATCGCGGACGTCGTCGGCTTCTTCGCCTCCGACGCCTCCCGCTGGATCACCGGCCAGTCCCTCGCCGTCGACGGCGGCCAGACCTGACCTGCCCGCCCCCGCTCGACCGCATCACGAACCGGTCTCGTTTCTTGTGAACGTGTGACTGACCCATCGCGGCCCGTGGAATAAAGAGCCCACTTATCGGATCGCACGTGTCGATGTTCGGTTGGTGGGGAGTTGCCTGATGGGCAGCAGTGAAAGAAGCGTCGCGTTAGCCCAGCGTTTGTTCGTCCCGCAGGAGCGGTGGGGGTGGGAGTACGTCGAACCGGCACCGCTGATGCGGAGTCCGGAGGCCGATCACATGCCGGTCTGGTACGAGCCCGCACGCCCCGATGTGAGTGCACTGCAACACAAGGTGGCCTACGCCCGGGCCCGGATGGTCAAGCAGCTGGTCGTCACAGCGGTGCTGGGCATGATCGTCTCCGCCGCCTCGGCAGCCGCCGGCATCGTGGTGTTCGCGGTAGGGGTCTTCGTGTCGTACGTGGGGCCCGTCCTGCTTCCCAGCCGGCAGATCAAGACCATCATGGAACGGGCCGCCGCCGACCGGGACCTCCGCCTCCATCACTACCAGGAGCAGCACCGCCAGTGGCAGGCCCGCGTGACGGCCCACGACCAAAGCGAACGGGCGCGGCAGGCCGCCGCGCTGCTGTGGCACCCGGTGGCGTTACGGTCGGGACCGAGCCGAGTCGACGTCTTCGGCGGCACGAGCGACGGATGGGCCAGTCTGCTGGCCACCCTGGGCGCCTCCTTGATGCCGTCCGGCCACGAGGTCATGGTGCTGGACTTCACCGAACAGTATGTGGCCGGGAACCTCGCCGGGCTGGTGGCGACGCGGAGGCAGCCCGTCACCCACATCGAACTCCCCGCAGAGGTCGAGCGGTTCAACGTACTGGCCGGTCTGGAGCCGGACGAGGTGGCCGACATGCTCGCCCAAGCCGTCCACACGACGCGCCAGTCCGACAGCCCGGTGGACCTGCGTTCCCTGGACGCCGATCTGCTGGAGGGCGTGGCCACGCGGCTCGACGGACCCGCGACCTTCCGGCGGCTGGTCGCGGGTCTGGAAGTCCTGCGCCGCACCTACGACATTACTGCCGAAGGGCCGCTCAGCGTCGCCGAGGTCACCCGGCTGACCTCACACGTTGACACCATGGGCCAGAGCGAACGCGTGCAGCACGAACTGCAGTTCCTCGCCAGCACACTGAACCTGCTCGCCAGGGACGAACCGCGGACTGATCCGGAGGCGGGCGCGGACCCCGATCAGCCGTCCGGCCTGTGGCAGGCCGACGGCCTGACCATCATCACCACGTTCCACAATCAGCACCGACGCAAGGACTTCCTCGACCGAGTGGTCTTCCACCGGCTGCTGCACGACCTTCGGAGTCATCGTCCGACCCACGAGGACAACGTGCTGGTCGTGGCGGGCGCCGACGCCATCGGCCTGGAGGGCCTGGAATCGCTGGCCCGGCAGTGCCGCCGGATCGGCATCCGGCTGGTACTGATGCTGGAGCGGCTGCGCGGCGACCTCAGGGAAATGCTGGGCAGTTCTGACAGCGCCGCGGTGCTGATGCGCCTGGGAAACGCCCAGGACGCCGCTGCTGCCGCCGAGTTCATCGGGCGAGGACACAAGCTGGTCCTCAGTCAGATCACCGCACAGGTCGGCAAGACCTTCACCCGTGGCACGTCGCACACCTCGGGCACCACCGTGGGAAGCAGCACCACCACGGGCACCAGCACAAGCAAGGGCCGCAGTTGGAGCGCGAGCGGCGACAGCTGGCTCGCGGACACGGTCGGAGGCAGCTTCAGCACCACCAGGTCCCAGTCGTTCACCGAGTCCCGCAGCCAGTCCTGGCAGGACACTGTGAACCTCTCAGAGGCCGACGCCCGCACCGACGGCACCACTCACGCACGCGTATACGAGTTCGCGGTCGAGCCGACCACGATCCAGTCCCTGCCGCCCACCGCCTTCGTTCTCGTGGAAACCCCGTCGAATGGCCGGCGGGTGGTCATCGGCGATTGCAATCCCGGGATCACCTTGCTGGAACGCGTCGCCGCCGAGCCCCTGCCGGCCTAGCGGGCAGGAGCCGCTCCCGATGACGCTGCTCGACGGATTCTCTTTTCACCGGGTCCTTTCCGCCCCCCGGCGTCCGGAGGACCCGGCGCGCCCCGACCCCGTGCCCGCTCAGCTGTTCGCCGCGCTGACCGCCGCGCACGCCGAACTGAGCCATGGCGGCGGACCGGAGCCGGCGATGGCGGTCGCCTGGCACCGGGCTCCGGGTGAGGACCGGCTGCGATTCCTGGTCGGGGGGCGCCCGTTCTTCCCGCCCGCCGGGAAGAACGGGCCAGGGGCAGGGCCCGGGTCGCCGGCACGTCTCCTCTACCCGCCGGGAGCACTCGGTGCGGCCATCGAACCGGGCGACGTGGCCCAGGAGTTCGCCCGCCTGCCGGTGTGGCTGCGCTGCGCGGGCCACGTCGATCCGCTGTGGGCCGCGCGGGATGCCGACTCCGGCGGGCGGCGCGGGGGCTTCGACGATTACGCGGCACACCTGACCGACCCGTTCGCCTGGCTCGTGGTCGCCCATCCCTTGCCCGGCGCGGCGGTCGACCGCGAGATGCTGGTGCTCGCCACTTCCGTTCCCCGGCTGCGGCAGCGCGAGAACTCCGAGTTGGACCGGGTGGCGCTGGAGCGCGCCCAGGCCCGCTATCGGGAGCTGAGCCGGTCCCGCGCAGGCGGCATGTGGAACGTTCATGTCCTGGTCGGCGGCGCTGATGAGGCCAGTGCGCGGCGGGCGGCTGCCCTGCTGTGCGGGTCCAGCGACCTCGACGCGCTGCCCTACGCCCTGCACCCGGGCGGTCAGGCCCTCACCTTCCCGGGGGCCGGCGCCGCCGCCGTCGCGGAGCCCGGCGCACCGGGTTCGCCGTTCATGGCGAGCGCGGAGCTGCTGGCGGCGCTGGCCCGGCCGCCCCGCCGGGAGCTGCCCGGCATCCGGCTGGTCGAGCCGCCCGCCTTCGACGTCACCCCCGAGCGGGAAGGACCGGTCCGCCTCGGAGACGTACTGGACGACGGCGACGGTTCCGCCGGCCCGTTCGGCGTCGCCCTGTCCACCCTCAACCGGCACACGTTCGTCGCCGGCGCCACCGGCGGAGGCAAGTCCCAGACCGTCCGCCACCTGCTCGAACAACTCCACCACGCGGGCGTGCCGTGGCTGGTCATCGAGCCCGCCAAGGCTGAGTACGCGGCGATGGCGGGCCGTATCGGGGCCGACCGGGTGACCGTCATCCGCCCCGGCGCCCCGGACGCTCCGGCCGTCGGGCTCAACCCGCTGGAGCCCGAGCCCGGCTTCCCGATCCAGACCCACATCGACCTGCTGCGCGCCCTGTTCCTCGCCGCGTTCGAAGCCGACGAACCGTTCCCCCAGGTGCTCAGCCACGCCCTGACCCGCTGCTACACGGATCTGGGCTGGGACCCCGTGCTGTCCGAGTCCCGCCTCCCCGGGGTCATCCCCCGTTACCCCACGCTGGCCGACCTCCAGCGCACCGCCGTCGAGGTGGTCAAAGGTATCGGCTACGGGAAGGACATCACCGACAACGTCCGGGGCTTCATCGACGTCCGCCTCGGCGCACTCCGCCTGGGCACCCCCGGCCGCTTCTTCGAGGGCGGCCACCCGCTCGACGTCGCCGGCCTGCTCAGCCGCAACGTCGTGCTGGAGATCGAGGACGTCGGCAACGACCAGGACAAGGCATTCTTCATCGGCGCCGTCCTCGTCCGGCTCCACCAGCACCTGCGTGTTCGCCGGGCGACGACGACCGGTCCCATGGGATTGCGTCATGTAACGGTGGTCGAGGAGGCACACCGGCTGCTGAAACGGGTCGAGCCCGGCACGCCGGCCGCGCACGCCGTGGAACTGTTCACGGCGCTGCTGGCGGAGATCCGCTCCTACGGGGAGGGCATCGTCGTCGCCGAGCAGATTCCCGCCAAGATCGTCCCCGATGTCGTCAAGAACACGGCTCTGAAGATCATCCACCGGCTGCCCGCCGCCGACGACCGGGAAGCGGTCGGCGCCACCATGAACCTCGACGAGGCCCAGTCCCGTCACCTCGTCTCGCTGCCCCCGGGCCGTGCCGTCGTCTTCGCCGACGGCATGGACCGGCCGATGCGGGTGGCCGTGCCGCTGGGCGAGTCCCGCGAGGGCGCCGCCGCCACGGGCGCGCCCGTGGCGATCCGCGCGCCCCGTGGTGTGGCGTGTGGCGCGGCGTGCCGCGAACGGCCGTGCGTCCTGCGCGAGATGAACGCCGCCGGCCGCCTCGCCGACGACCCCAGGCTGACCCTGTGGACGGAACTGCTCACCGTGGCCCACCTGGTCGGCAAACCAGCTCCCCGACCCGACAAGGCGTGGCTGACGGAACTGGCCGACCGGGCCGACCGCCGCACGCTCGAATGCGCCATCGCCCACCGGGTGCACTCCGCCGTCGACACCCGCTATACCGGCCTCGCCCGCCACTACCAGCCCGAAACGCTCGCCGAACACCTGGCGGCGTCCGCCCTCGCCACCCTGGAGGGGCGCACTCCCCCATGTGACGGGACGGAAATAGGGTGGCAGGCCGGCCGTTACCGCTGGATCGATGTCTTCCGCGCTCTGCGGGCGACCACCGACCCGGATGCCGGACCGCACCCCGACACCGGCGCCTGGGCCGCGCGCGGCCTGCACCTGCCCGGTGCCACGGCGGCCGAACAACTCGCCCAGCTCCGCGACCACCCGGACACCTGGCTGCCCGACCGCTCCGTCGTCACCGGCGGCGACCGACCCGTCTGGGAAGCGGCCCTGACTCTCCTGAGCCAGGCACCCGGCGCGGAAGCCGGCTTCCTGGCCGCCACCTCCTTCCTGAATCTCGGCACCACCTGGCCCCTGCTCGTTCTCCGCCCCAACGAGTCGTCGGAGAGCCGGCGATGAGCACGGAAGCCACCGACGCGCCCCCACCCCCGCCGCCCCCGGAACC